>JAUYAR010000001.1 GCA_030693415.1 Candidatus Cloacimonadaceae bacterium
GGAATTTACCACCCCAATGGTTAACTCATTGCAGGTTAACTATTTGCAGGCACTCCGCAGGATCGGCATCCGGCGCTACCTCCTTAGCATTACGGAGTCAATACGGACTTAGTCCGTAATGAGTCCGTATTGATTCCGTAATGCAAAGGGGGAATTTGTCCCATCATTCCAGCGAAAGCGTAAAACGGAAAGGGAAAAGCCATAGCAGAAAGCGAACGCAAAAACTGAAGCGAAAGCGCAAAACTGCAGACGAAAACGTAAAACTGAGCCACTTCGTGGCGTGGGAAAAAAATTCTGTTGACAAAACTCATAGCTAATTTTAGCATAGTATCAAGTGATATTTTTCAGGAGGAAAAATGACAGAACTGCGCCAGATATACCATTGCCCGCTTTGCGGGAACGTCGTTGAAATGCTCTTTCCCGGAGCCGGTGAATTGGTTTGCTGCGGTGAACCGATGAATCTACTCAAGACAAATTCCGTGGATGCCGCCAAAGAAAAACACGTCCCAGTGATCACGGAAATAAATGGCAAGATCAAAGTATCAGTTGGCTCCGTGCCTCATCCGATGGAGGAAAAGCACTTTATCGCCATGATCGAAGTGGTCACCGAGACCGATGTCTATCGTCATGAATTCAAACCCGGAGACACCCCTGAAGCGATCTTCCCGGTTGCGCTCGCCGATATGCTCTACGCTCGTGAATACTGCAATCTGCACGGACTTTGGAAAAACGCTTAATATTATCGATAAAATCAGGAGGAAAAAATCAATGTCCTTTAAGGAAACCAGAACCGCTGAAAACCTGTTGAAATCCTTCGCCGGTGAAAGCCAGGCACGGATGCGCTACGTCTATGCTGCCAAAACAGCCAAAAAAGAAGGCTATGAGCAGATATCAAACATCTTCACGGAAACCGCCGAAAACGAAAAAGAACACGCCAAGGTATTCTTCAAACACCTGCTCAAAAACGGTCTCGAGGGACAGGTGATCAACATCATGGCTTCCTATCCGGTGGGTTGGTCTGCCGAGGAAACACTCAAAAACCTCGAATATGCCGCCATTGGCGAACATGAAGAATGGACCGAGCTTTATCCGATATTTGCGGAAATCGCCGAAGAAGAAGGCTACAAAGACATCGCCCTCTCTTGGCGCCTCGTTGCCAAGGTGGAAAAAGAACATGAAAAGCGCTTTCGCAAGCTCTATGACAACATCAAAAACCTGAAAGTGTTCAAAAAAGAAGAAATCCTGTTTTGGAAATGCCTCAATTGCGGGTACATTCACGAAGGAACGGAAGCTCCGAAGGTTTGCCCAACCTGCACTCACCCCCAATCATATTTTGAAATTCACTACGAAAACTACTAAGAGGAGGATCAAATGCAAAAACACCAATGCATCGCCTGTGGTTGGATCTACGATCCGGCTGAAAACGACGACGTGCCTTTCGAGCTACTTCCCGAGGATTTTGTTTGCCCGGAATGCGGCGTCGGTAAAGATATGTTCGAACCCATCGATTGACATGAGTAATGTGTGAAGGCTTGCCCTGGCAAGCCTTCACACCCCCTTTTTTCAAACTCAGCTTTATTCATGGCATTGAAACAGGTGGTTTTAGAAACAGTAAAATGTTCTAATGCAGAGCTCAAGCCCTGCATACCAATGTGACACCGGCATTATTCCGTAATGGGTGTTCATTTTCGGCACTATAAAAAATCGGGTGGTTTTCGAGCAATGCCGACACAATTTTGCGTAAATAAGAGGAACAATGACAACACAAGAATTCAACGAAATACTCGATTTTGCTGTGTCGCGCGAGCAGGAAGCGGTCAAATTTTACCGCGATCTGCAAGGCGAAGTGAAGTTTAAAGAACAGATCGAAATGCTCCGTGATCTGGAATCAATGGAGATGGGACACATCATCGTGATCGAAAACATTCGCAAAAAGGGCGTCTCCGAATCCGAAATCCCCAGAGTGCAAAACCTCAAGATCAGCGAATATCTCACCATGGATGCGGACAACCTCGATCTCACCTATCAGAACATCCTGATCAAGGCAATGAAGCGCGAGGAAGCGTCTTTTAAGCTCTACTCCGAGATGAGCGTGAAGTTCAGCGATGGCGAGCTCGCCACTCTCTTTCGCAAACTCGCTTCCGACGAAGCGAAACACAAGCTCATATTTGAAAAAATCTATGACGAATGGATCAGCAGCGGAAATTGATCCTGGCGCTTGACACATCCCAGAGCGCGGGATCCATAGCTTTGCAGCGCGAAGGACGCTTGATCTATAGCGTCTATTTTGATCTCAGCATCACCCACAGCGAGACCCTCATGCCGCAGATTGATGCCGCGCTAAAGTTTTGCGGGTTTCTGCCCAAAGATATCTCCGCGATCCTGCTCTGCAATGGACCGGGATCCTTTACCGGATTGCGCATCGGGCTCGCCACCGCCAAGGGAATCGCGTTTGGCTTGAACGTTCCGCTCTATTGCCATGACGCTTTGAAGCTCTGCGCTTTACAACGTTTTCAATGCGGCAGAAACATCCTCACTGTGATTGACGCCAAAATGAGGGATATCTACGCAGCGCTCTATGATGAAAATCTGAATGTCCTCGAGGCTCCACGCGTCTGCAAACCAGAAGAGATCAATACTTGGAACGCGGATGGGGCATACATTCTGGGTAGCGCTTCAAGCATCGTGAGCAATGCCATCGGAGAAAGTGGTATGGAGTTTGTCCTCGCCGCTGGGGGAGATGAAATCACTGGCGCGGCGGCTTTATTTTCACTACAAGAACTGATGCCCGCTGAGGAGATCGGAGACTTTGAACAACTGGCGAATCTGGAACCGCTGTACTTGAGGGAATCCACCGCTCAGATCAAAAAAAAGGGATAGAGCCTCCGGTCACTTTGTGGAACGCAGTTTCAACCACCACTGAATGCGCTTTTCGATCTCTTTTTCAAATCCGAACTGTCCGGGTTTGTAGTATGTTTTTTCCTCCATCTTGTCCGGGAAGTACTTCTGGTAGCTATAATTATGCTCGTGATCATGATCATATTGATAGTTTTTGCCATAATCCAGCTCCTTCATCAGCTTGGTGGGAGCGTTGCGAACATGCATGGGAACGCCATAATGACTTGTCTTGCGGGCATCTTCGGCAGCGGCGGAATATGCTGTGTAGAGCGCGTTGCTCTTTGGCGCTGTTGCCAGATAGACCACCAATTGCGCGATGGCGTTGCTGGCTTCCGGCATACCGATGAAAACGAGGGCATCCTTGGCGGCGATGGCTTGCACCAAAGCGTTGGGATCGGCAAGACCGATGTCCTCACTGGCAAAACGGATCAGGCGGCGAACCAGGTAGCGTGGATCCTCACCCGCTTCCAGCATCCGCGCCAGCCAATATAAACCTGCTTGGGGATCACTGCCGCGCAGGGATTTGTGCAAGGCTGAGATCAGGTTATAGTGCTCCTCGCGGTTCTTGTCATAAAACATGCTTTTCTTTTCCAACACGCGGGCAAGCTGTTTCGGATCAGGGTTTGGGGTCTCGCGCAGGAAGCTTTCCAGTAGTTCAAGCTGGTTCAATGCGCTGCGCGCGTCTCCTCCGCTTTGTTGTGCGAGCCAGCCGATTACGTTGCTATCTAACTTCAATCCCAATTCCTGGGCTCCGCGCTCAATGATAGCTCGCAAATCTTCCTCGGAGAGCATTTCCAGAACGAAGACGTGGCAGCGCGAAAGCAGCGCCGGGATCACTTCAAAGGATGGATTCTCCGTCGTGGCACCGATCAGGATCACCGCTCCGGATTCGACATAGGGTAAAAAGGCGTCCTGCTGGGATTTGTTGAAACGGTGAATCTCGTCGATGAAGAGCAATGTGCGCAGGTTTTTATGTCGATGGGCATAATCCGCGTCCTTCATCACGCCTTTGACGTCGTTGATCCCTGCCAGCACTGCGCTGAAATGCACAAAGCGATGATTTCCGGCACGTTCGATGATCCCGGCGATGGTCGTTTTGCCGGTGCCGGGCGGACCCCACAGGATGAATGAATGATAGAGTCCGGTGGAAATCATTTGATAGAGCAGGGAGTCTTTGGCAATGAGGCGATCCTGCCCTCGCATATCTTCCAGCGTGTGGGGGCGGAGCTTTTCCGCCAGGGGTACTTTCTTGTCCGAAAGTTCGGCTTCTTCAAAGAGGTTGCTTTGATCTTTTTTCATCGACAGCTTGATGGATGATTTGATTGCAAATAGTTGAGATAACAATAGAGCGCCGCTTTGCCGATGGGGGCGACGGGGTAGCTTTGCACAAAGGATTCGATCTCTTCAAGCGGAAGATGCAATATCTCTTCGTGTTCTTCCCGGCACTTGGCGGTTTCGATCCTTTTGCTCATTTCGCTGCTGTCGATATTGAGATGAAAATAGCAAAGAAACTCGGGTTTGCCGATCAAGATGTTTTCAGCCAGGGCGAGGCAAACGGAAAAGCTGATATCCCCGACCACGATGCCAAATTCCTCCTCCAATTCCTGTTCCATTTGCCGAAAAGGATTGAGCAGATACTTTGACCTCAGCTTGATGGCGTTGGCATGGCGTTCCAGCTCGGGAGAGACTTCCAAAGTGCCCCCCGGAACGTGCCAGAGCCCTTTACTTTCCGCTACTTTACCGCTACGCCTGCCGATGAGGATATTCCCATCCCGGCTTTCCACAACAGCACAAACGGCAAGAGCGTTCGCGCATTGGATTGGATCACCAATTTCGGCATAGTTGCAGACATTGGTGCCATAGAAGGATTTGTAGTCCGTATGCATACATTGGACTCGCAAGGTGTTGCCCACGGACGAGTTGGCTATCATGCTGAGCACTACGCCGTTATAGAGATTCTGGTTTGGATCGAGCCGGGCTTCCTGCCAGGCATCAGCGATGAGCTTTTGCACTTCCGGAGAATAGTATCTCTCTCCAGAATAAAGCTCGAGGACGACGTCGTCTTCCTCGAACCAGCCCTCCTGGATGAGCTTGAAATCGCAGTTTCTGCCAAAATCCTGCATAAAACAAGGAGAAAACTCACTAACCAATTATCAATTCTCTGCTTTATTAGTATTCCATCAAGCCACTGAGTTCGGAGGGATCGTACCACACCAGCGCACCCTGCATTCTCTGGATTTCGGTGAGCAGGATGGTCTTATGATGATCTTCTTCCACTGCGAAACGGTTGAACAGCTCTTTCATTTCCCTATCAGCGCTGCCTTCCGCCAGTTCCAGATAGATGCTTTGCGCCATCTCCTCGCGGCTGATGGCAAAATCCAGCACTTCCTTGGGCTCTCTGGGATTGATGCTGCGCAGATCGACACTCAATTCTGGCTCAAGCTGAAGATCATGACCAGGATACTCAGTTTCAAAGGCGGTGCGCACTTTTTCCTCGTGATTCTTTTCCAAAATCACCAGTTCCTGATACACAGCGCTGTTTTCCGGCTTGCGAAAACTCTTTGCCAGTGCGCTATAAAGCATTTGCGAACGCATCTCGGCTTCGATCGCAAAACGAAAGGCTTCTTTACGATCCATGATTTTACCTCATTTATTTTTTTTACACAGTTTGACGCAGCATTTCCACCGGATCGACACGCCGCAAACGTTTTAGCGGAAGCAGCACGCTGATCATGGTGATCAGATATGATACCGTCACCACGATAATATAATCCGATGGCAGCATCCGAACAGGTAGAACGATATGTTGCGCCCCGCCGAGGGCAAACTTGATGATCCCAAATTGCTGTTGCAGCAGGAGCAGCGCCGTGGCGAGCAGCAAGCCCAGAGCGATGCCGATCGTGCTCAGAATCAGAGATTGAAGCAGAAACAGGTTGCGCAGTTCGGAATCCCGAAAGCCGATCGCTTTCAGCAAGCCGAGCTCGCGTTTCTTCTGCGCGATCGCCTTCAGCATATTACCCGTAAGGTTGAAGGAGGCAATGATATACATGAAAAGCATGATGACAAACATGATGAATTTCTCAAAGCGGATGGCGCCATAGAGACTGGAATCGAAACTGCTCCAATCATTGACTTCCAAATCTTTCAGCTCTTCTCTCAAGCGGGATAGATAGCGCTGGGTGTTTCTGGAATCGGGACTGCGCAGTTCGATATAATCCACCTCTTCCGTGTACCCGCTAAAGAAAGCGCCCACTTCCAAAGGAATGTAGCAAAAGCTCTGTTGATATTCCGGCATGCCGGATTCGAAGATGCCCTGCACCTCGAGCGTGCGCACTCTTGGCAGCAATCCAAATGCCGTTGGAACGTTGAAGATAGGCGAAATAAGCTGCACCTGATCTCCAAACGAAATCCCCAAATGCATCGCCAAACCAGCACCGAGAATGATCCCACCCGCGTTGAAACGGTAAGGATCAAGATGCCCAACCACGATTCCCTGCCTCAGTTCGCCTTTATCGGTATGAGAGGGCATTAGCACACTACTGATGCGAGGTTGCGCCACCGGATCAATCCCAAAACAGACACCCGGCATGACGATCGTGCCCCGCTTGATCAATAGCTCGTTGCGGATCACCGGCGCGGCGCGATATCCTTGCTTTTCAAGGCTTTGGATCAATGAATCGCTTCCCTTCAATGGCTGTGAATTCGCTGAACCGATACGGATCTCGGATAAGGTGCCGATGATGCGTTTTTCGACGTCGCAGCGAAAACCGTTCATGACGCTATTGACTGCCAGCAGAGCCAAAACCCCAAGCGTATTACCCGCCAGAGTGAGATAGTGAGATTTCCCGATCAAAGCTCCGCTTCGCCCTTTCAGATACCTGCGGGCAAGAAAACCGATGCTGCGATTGTTCGATGCTTTCATGATTGGGCAAGCTTGCGAAACTTCGTCTTTTCGTCAAGGGGAAAGGTGAAAGAGATGAGATATCAGAGATAAATTTCACCACAGAGGAACAGAGATTTCAGAGATTGAGAAACAGATGGGGTATAAAATGAAACTTACGAAGACATCACTAAACGGATAAAAGCCACATTTCAGAAAGAAGCTCAGGTCAATTGACCTGAGCTTCTTTCTGGAGTTTGGACATTTTTCATTGATTTACACAGTATGACTCCATAGAAAAAAGTCCATGCTTGACACGAATAGTATCTAAATAAATGATGAGAAATTACTTGACAGAATCAGCATCAGTAATACATTGGCATCATATTAGATAAGCATATATGGAGTTACTGATGTTTAGAGAGAAT
>JAUYAR010000002.1 GCA_030693415.1 Candidatus Cloacimonadaceae bacterium
GTCCTCGTCGGTTCATACGCGTCAGGATAGGTTACAGATTTGTAGATGGGTTGATAGATTTGTAGATGGTTTGACAGATTTGTAGATGGTTTGATAGATTTGTAGATGGTTTGACAGATTTGTAGATGGTTTATAGATTGGCAAATGTGTCATGTTCATCGCTACTATCGCCGACGGGGACGTCGGCGTTCCATGAGGCGGCGTTTCATGATATGGAATTACCGACGTCCCCGTCGGTTCATACGCGTCAGGATCGGTTACAGATTTGTAGATGGTTTATAGATTGGCAAATGTGTCATGTTCATCGCTACTATCGCCGACGGGGACGTCGGCGTTCCATGAGGCGGCGTTTCATGATATGGAATTACCGACGTCCTCGTCGGTTCATACGCGTCAGGATCGGTTACAGATTTGTAGATGGGTTGATAGATTTGTAGATGGTTTATAGATTGGCAAATGTGTCATGTTCATCGCTACTATCGCCGACGGGGACGTCGGCGTTCCATGAGGCGGCGTTTCATGAGATTATGGATGCCGAACTCCGATTCGGCTATGGTTTGTTAAGCTGTGGGGAATCGGCTCTTCCCCATCTCAAGATATAACTCATTGCAGGCTAACTCCTTGCAGCCCCCTCCGCAGCATCGGCATGCTGCGCTACCTCCTTAGCATTACGGAGTCAATACGGACTTAGTCCGTAATGAGTCCGTATTGATTCCGTAATGCAAAGGGGGAAGATGGGCGTCCGGCATATCATCCCATGTACATGTTAAAACTGTTTGTGTATGGATACATGAACAGGATTGCTTCCAGCCGGAGATTGGAAACAGAGTGCAAAAGAAACATAGAGCTAAATTGGCTGATCAATAGTCTTAGTCCAGACTTCAAGACCATTGCTGACTTTCGCAAAGACAATGCTGATGCCATCAAAGAGCTCTCTCTTAAATTCAGGTTTATGCTTAGCAACCGAGGTCTGATAACAGGAGAACTTATGGCTATTGATGGTACCAAGCTTAAAGCGAACGCTGGAGCAAAAGAGCTTAGTTTTGATGAGTTGACAGCCAACCTGGAAGACCTGGCAGGTGAGATTGAAAGGTATTTTGGACTCCTCCAACATAACGATCTTAAAGACGAGCTAGATGATTTGAATACCAATGGTCTCAACAATGCGGAGCTAATAGCTGCGAAGATCAAAGAACTTCAAGCCAAACAAGAAAGGCTTCAAGAGTTGCAGAGCCAGGCCTCACAGACAAATCGCAAGAAAGTAAACCCCACAGATCCTGATTCACGCATGATGAGTGGACGCAAAGAAAGTTTTAGTGGTTATAACCTTCAGATTATTGTTGATGCTCTATTCAAGCTCATTGCCACTGCCAATGTCCGGCAGGCGGCAAATGACCTTCAGGAAATGATTCCCGCCCTTGATGATTTGAAAGAAAGCTTGGACATTGAACCTCAAATCATAGTTGCGGATAATGGGTATGATAATGTGGCGGCTCTGCAGACAATTGAATCTGAGGGCAAAACTGAGGCTTTGGTGATGGTCAAGGAAGAAGGAGCAAGCAACAATGGCTTTAATAAATGGGCGTTTAAATATGACAAAGAGAATGACTGCTACTACTGTCCAATTGGCCAAAAACTTCAGCTCAGAGGTGGGATTCAACAGCGTAAGGGGCGATTTGCATACGTGCACCAATGCAAAAGATCGGTTTGTAATGCTGGTGCACATAGATCAAAATGCAGCAGGAGTAAGGATGGCAGATCCATCACACGCTACACTGATGAAAGCTGGGTGGAAAGCTACCGTGAAAAGATGCATAGGCCGCGGGAAAAAGCTTTGTTGAGGAGGCGAAAAGCAATTGTAGAACACATCTTTGGCGTCCCCAAATGCTGGATGGGAAAGGGATCAAAGCGCCACGGGACGAGGTGCCGTATGCTGTGGTGAACCAGGTGTTAGCTGATTTTTTTACCGGTATCGGGGGCGTCTCGGCGCTTGCCCGGGGATAAGCGGCGGCAGTGGAAAAGCAGCTACGCGGTTTAAGCGACGGGCTGAGAATCCTTTTTTGCGGATCAGCTACACATGTTTGAGTTTATGGGGCAGGGACGATTTGGAATTGGATGACGCGATGTGGTATATCAAATGGTGGAACGAAGAGATGGAGAAAGAGAGCCGATGAGCTACCAGGGGCTATTATCCCGAATGATGATGCGAGCAAGAGTGACAATGTGTGATTTGTCCGCATCGAGAGGGTTGGTCTTTGACCTGAGAGAATCCTGTAAGCGTGCTCTCTTCAGCGCTCTGCGTTCACCACGCCAGAGCAGATACAGCACCAGTAAAGCTATGAAAGTACCCATTTATAACCTCTGAAGATAAAGTAAGGTAAACGATGGCAAATGCAAACCTGACATTGACCCTTGACCTATCTGCTTTCCAGCAGAGCCTGACGGCAGCTTTCAGCATGTATCAGGCAACGCTGAAAACTATGGGGCAGGAGAGTCCCAAGGTAACGAGCAACCTGACGGCAGAGCTGGACAAACTGGCGAGCCAGGTTGCCAAACCGCTGGTTTTGAATGCTGACGGTAAGCCTTTTAGCGACGCAGTAAAGCAAGCTGAAGGTGAAATAGAACAGATGGATAACAAGGCTGAGACAAGCGTGGGCAAGATCAGCCAATGGTGGGGAGCGCATAAGCAGACGTTGAGCCAGTTTTCTCTGGTTTACCGTGGTGTGATGGATATATACAATGACATTACGCGAGTATTTGGCGGGATGATCCAGCAGCAGGTCGAGGCGGAAAAGGCAATGGCGCGGGTGACGGCAGCGGTGAGGAGTACCGGCGGAGCAGCAGGATATACGGCGCTTGAGCTGGGGGCATTGGCTGGGGAATTTGAGCATCTGTATGCCATCGACGCGGACGATTTGATGAGCAAGGTGACGACACCGCTATTAACCTTCAAAAGCATATCCGGCGAGGTATTCAAGGAAGCGCAGCTACAGGTATTGAACATGAGCCGTGCTCTGGGTGTAGATCTGCAGGGAGCGGCTCTGCAGGTGGGCAAAGCTTTGGAAGACCCCGTGGAGGGTTTGTCCGCACTGAGACGCAGCGGAGGCTCAGCGGGTAATCCTGGCAGAGCTGGGCGTGCAATTCGGCGGACAGGCTGCGGAGTATATGGAGACGGGTGCGGGAAAACTGGAAGCGCTGAAGGTATCCTTTGATAACCTGAGCGAGTCTATTGGTGCGGGGTTGCTGCCGGTGATCAACGCATTCGGCGCCGCCGTCATGCCGGTATTGGGTATAGGACAGAACTTCGGTGGCGAGGACGCGAAATATCATTTTATTGCCATACCCTTTTAAAGTGTATTGCTTTGTGCAAGAATGGTGAGCTAATTTGCAAGATTAAGTGAGCCTTTACAGTCACCTGCTCAGCGAAAGGCATATTTCCCTTGACGAGATCGCGGCATCCCAAAACATCGCCTTAAAATAAGCACTAATAAGGATTTGGAGGATAAATGCTCAAGCTGGATCTGAAACCTCAACTGCCGATACGCGCCCGGACAGCGGCAAAGAAAATCGCCGCATCCTTTGGCTGGCTCTTTGAGGATTACAGCTCGCGCTCCATCGAACGCACGGTTATCCGCATGATGGGTATCGACGGTGCTCTCAAAGACGGCAAGCCTATGCCAAACGTTTTGACCGATCATCTGGTATCTCACCGGGCATTGGAAAAAGGTGCCGCGATCCGCATCGCCAATGCCATGCTGCAGAGAAAACTCAGTGCTCAGCAAGTGGCGGATGCGGTTGGACGCGGAGAACTCGATCTGAGCGCTCTGCCGATGGTTTCCAATGACGAAATCTTCGGAATCCTGCAAGAATCCACCACGACTATGTTGAAGCATATATCCCGGCAGAAAAAATATCGCGAGGAAACCTATTCCCGCTATGGTTCCCGGCGCAAACCCGCAATCTACGTGATCGTCGCCACCGGAAACATCCATGAAGACGTCGTCCAGGCACGTGCCGCGGCTTTTGAAGGCGCCGATATCATAGCCGTGATCCGTTCCACCGCCCAGTCGCTTTTGGACTATGTACCCTATGGCGCGACGACCGTCGGCTTTGGCGGAACCTATGCCACGCAGGAAAACTTTCGTATCATGCGGGCGGCGTTGGACGAAGTTTCGGAAAGAGAAAAGCGCTATATCAGTTTGACGAACTATGCCTCCGGGCTGTGCATGCCGGAAATCGCAGTCATGGGCGCGATCGAGAGGCTCGATTTGATGCTCAACGACGCCATGTATGGCATTCTCTTCCGCGACATCAATCCCCAAAGAACCTTGCTGGATCAATACTTTTCCCGCATGATCAACGCCTATGCCGGCATCGAGATCCAGACCGGCGAGGATAATTATCTCACTACCTCGGACGCCATCGAGAAGGCATATACCGTCACCGCCTCGCAGCTCATCAATGAACAGTTTGCCCTGATCAGCGGGATCAAACCGGACAAAATGGGGCTGGGGCATGCCTATGAGATCGATCCCGAGATGGAAAACAGCTTTGTCTATGAGCTTGCGCACGCGCTGCTCACCAAAGAACTCTTTCCCGATTCGCCGGTCAAATATATGCCGCCCACCAAGTTTGCCGGCGGCAACATCTTCAAGACGCACCTGCTGGATGCCATGTTCAACTTTATCGGCGGGCTCACCGATCAGGGAGTTCAGCTTTTGGGAATGATGACGGAGGCGATCCACACTCCGCATCTGGCAGACCGGTCTCTGGCGATCGAGAACGCACAGTACATCTTCAAGGCGGTCAAGGGATTAAATGCCAATCTCCGCCTCGAGCCAGACAGCTTTATCAATGCCCGGGCAAACGAAGTCCTTGAAGAAGCCACGCTCTTCCTCGAAAGAGTTGCCGATGAAGGCTTGCTGAACGCAATGGCAAAAGGCGAATTCGCCGAGATCAAACGCCCTGAAAACGGCGGAAAAGGTCTGGACGGAGTTTTCCGCAAGGACGAAGGTTATTTCAACCCTTTCCTTGAACAAATGAAAGCGGAGCTTGGACTATGAGCAAAAAGACGGTCATCCGCCCCTATGGAGACACCTCAAATGACGGCAAGATGCAGCTTTCTTTCAGCCTGCCGGTCTCTGGGGATGCCATTGGCAAAGAAGCGGCAAGATTGCTGCTCAAGGATATCGGTTTCGATGACATTGAGATCTGCGGTATAAGAGACCTGCGCGAAGGTTTCACGCACTTCATCGCCTATGCCGTAACCTCCTCTTCCGTAGATATTTCCAAGATCAAAGTGACGGTCGTGGAAACTTCGGTCATGGACATGGAAAGCACGGACGAGTATATTCAGAATCATCTCGGCAGACAAATCACCGTAGTCGGAGCCTGCATCGAAAGCGACGCCCATACAGTGGGAATCGACGCCATCATGAATATGAAGGGCTATAATCACCGCTATGGTTTGGAACGCTATCACGGTTTCAACGCCATCAACATGGGCGCCCAGGTATTTTGTGAAGACCTTTTGCAGCGCGCCAGATTGGAAAAAGCGGACGTCATCCTCGTCTCACAAGTGGTCACTCAAAAGAATATCCACATCAAAAACCTCACCCGCCTCATCGAACTCGCCGAGACCGAACAAGTGCGAGACAAAATGCTCTTTATCTGCGGAGGACCGAGGATATCGCACGAACTGGCGATAGAGCTTGGCTATGACGCGGGCTTTGGCACGGGGACATATTCAACCGATGTCGCGTCTTATATTGCGATTACGTTGGCGGGGAAGAGATAATATGTTTTGGTGGAAGGGTGGAAAGGTGGATAAGTTTTTTTGGTGGAAAGGTGGAATGGTGGAAAGGAGGAAAGGTGAAGCTGCGCCTAAGACGAGTTGGGAGGCGAATACCGATAAAAGAAATATGACATATAAGATTCAGGGGATTATCGGGTTTGGAAGAAAGATAATGAGTGTTGCTCCACCTTTCCACCCATCACCGATAAGGAGCAAAAATGGAATCCTATAAAGAGCTAAACGTCTATCAACTCAGCATGGATCTGGTTGTGGACATTTACAAAGCGACCGATGCATTTCCAAAGCATGAGTTGTATGGTCTATGTTCCCAAATGCGAAGATGTGCTATCTCAATTCCATCGAATATTGCGGAAGGCTCAAGTAGAAAGAATTCGAAGGAGTTTATCCAGTTTTTGTTTGTTGCTAATGCCTCACTTTCGGAACTGGAAACGCAGACTGAAATTTCACGTCGGTTAGTATATATATGCAACACCGACTCCATTACCGAAAAGGTTAAGCGCATTCGCAAGATGCTGATAAATCTTATCGCTGCTATTAATAGTAAGTTGGATGAAAGTAGGGGAAAATGATTATGGATAAGTTTTTTTGGTGGAAGGGTGGAAAGGTGGAAAGGTGGAAAGGTGAAGCTGCGCCTAAGACGAGTTGGGATGCGAATACCGATATAAGAAATATGACATATAAGATTCAGGGGATTATCGGGTTTGGAAGAAAGATAGTGAGTGTTGCACACCCATTCCGCGCCAATATACACTTTCCAGCCTTCCACCTTCGCAGCAGTGGCATGCTGCGCTACGGGCACACCTTTCCACCCTTCCACCTTTCCACCTTTCCACGAGAATCATGATTAACCTACTAATAACCATCATCGCTCTCGGCATACTGATAACCGTCCACGAGCTTGGGCACTTCCTGATGGCTCGCGCTTTGGGTGTGGGCATCGAGAAGTTTTCCATCGGATTTGGCAAGCCAATTTTCTCTTTTACCAGAAAGGGGATCGACTATCGCATCGCTTGGATTCCCTTGGGCGGATACGTGAAAATGAAGGGTGAAGATCCAGAGGACACGGATGCCGACGAAGCGCTTTCCTTCACCAAAAAAGTGTGGTGGAAGCGCGGATTGATCGCTTTCAGCGGACCCTTTGCAAATCTCGTTTTCGGGTTGCTTATCTTCATTGTTTCCTATATGTTGCCGCTCACGGTGGAGGATCACTATCCGGTCGTTCACGAGGCACGGGGGATCTGGAATGGCGTTTTTACACCGGGGGATAGCATCGTCAGCGTCAATGACAAGCCGGTCAACGGGTGGTATGACTTTTTGGGCGCTTTGTCCAAAGAACAGCAGAACAAGATAACCCTACAGCGGGATTCGGAGCTGAGGAGCTTTGCGGTCCAGCCTGCCGATCTCGATTCTCTTTATGTTAGCTTGTTGCCATTGGTCAGCACCCGGATCGGAGAAGTGTTTTCAGCAATGCCGGCATGGAAAGCTGGCTTGAGGGTTGGCGACGTAGTTTTGGCGGTGGATTCGGTCGAGGTTGACAATTGGTATTCGATGCGGGAACTGATTGTCAGTTCCCCGCGCGACACTGTCGAACTGAAGCTCCGACGTGGGGAACAGATTCTCTCGCGCGGCATGAAGCTGAGTGAAAACCCTGCCTTAGGCGAACAGAAGATGATCGGCATATCCCAGTTCCAACCGGTGAAAAGCGTCCATCAATTCACTCCGCCCCAGGCAGTTAAGAACGGTATCAGTTCCACTTTCGGTTTCATCGCTTTGAACTATGCCGGGCTTTACAAACTGATCCTTAATCCCAAACAATTTGGCAGCAGCGTCGGCGGACCGGTGATGCTTGCCTCGATGTCCCAACAGGTTGGAAACAAGGGCTTTGGCTATCTGTTAATCTTCTTTGCCAGCATCAGCCTGATCCTGATGATCATGAATCTGTTGCCGATCCCCATTCTTGACGGCGGACACATCATGTTTTGCCTGATTGAAGGCGTTAGCGGCAGACCGGTTCCAGTGAAAATCCAGGCGCTCCTGCAAAGAGTGGGTCTCACACTGCTGCTGCTTTTGATGGTTTTTGCCTTCTATTCGGATATTTCGAGCCTGCTGATGCGTTTCTTTGCGGGCAGAATGCCATAGGATGATTGATGTTTGAATTTAATTTGGAACACAGAAGCGGAAAAGCGCGCGCCGCTTCGATCAGCACCGATCACGGAGATATCAAGACTCCCGTTTTCATGCCGGTCGGCACTCTCGGAACGGTGAAGGCGATGAGCCCTCACGAACTCGAGGTCAGCAACGCGCAGATCATTTTGGGAAACACCTATCACCTCTATTTGCGTCCCGGGCACGAACTTATCCGCGCCGCCGGCGGTTTGCACAAGTTTATCTCCTGGGAACATCCCATGCTCACGGACAGTGGTGGTTTCCAGGTGATGAGCCTCTCCGCGCTGCGCAAGATATCCAAAGAAGGGGTGACCTTTCAGAGCCACATCGACGGCAGCCGTCATTTATTCACTCCGGAAAGCGTGATTGGCATCCAGGAAGCCCTCGGCGCTGATATCATCATGAGTTTTGATGAATGCCCCCCTTTCCCCACCACCCGTGAATATGTGGCAAAATCTCTCAAAACCACCCTCCAATGGGCGGAACGGGGCAAGAAAGCTTTCACCAACCAGGCTCGTCAAGCTCTCTTTGGCATCGTTCAGGGTGGCGTCTATGAAGACCTGCGCGAGCAATCCGCACTCGCCCTCATGGACATGGATTTTCCGGGTTATTCAATCGGCGGACTCGCAGTGGGAGAAGGAAAAGAGGATTTGTTGAGAACGACGGCTTTTCTAAACGACATCCTGCCTCAGGACAAACCCCGCTATCTGATGGGCGTCGGAACTCCGGCAGACCTTTTGCAGAACGTCGGCAACGGGGTGGATATGTTTGATTGCGTGATGCCCACCCGCAACGCACGCAAGGGCAGCATCTTCACCCGCTATGGAAAGATGATCATCAAGGCGGCACGCTTCAAGGACGACTTTGCACCCATCGATCCGCTCTGCGGCTGCTATACCTGCCAACACTTTTCCCGTGCCTACATCCGGCATCTCATCAGCATGAACGAGATTCTCGGCATGCGTCTCACCACCATCCACAGCCTCTATTTCTATCAGGAATTGATGCAGATGGCAAGAGCCGCGATCATCAATGACCGATATCAGGACTTCATGGCAGAAATGCTTCCCGTGCTGGACAGAATAATATAGACGAGGTTATGTTTTCCGGCTTATAATCGAGCCCCTATACCCAGACTGAATAGATGTTTCAAGGCACTGCCGCCATTAACGATTGGGATGTATTCCAGCCCAAGTTCCGGAGTCAAGTGAAAAGCATACAGGTTGAATCTGGCATTTCCACGGATACCGCCGTGGATGACTGCATAGGGACCATAATTAACGCCGTTGTAAAACTTGGAAAAGCTGCTATAGTTCACGCGGCAAGCCCCCGTGAAACTAACCACCTTACCGGCACGGTAGGTATAAAGCAATTGAGCTTCTCCTCCATTTGCTCGATACACTGCGTAAGTATTTTCAAATGCATTCAATCTTTCATACTTGCCTCTTACGCTGGTGAGCATCGGTATCGCCGCCAGATAGTGCTCACCTTCCCTGTAGAGGAGCATCTTGCAACCATATTTGAAGCCATGGCTTTTCGCTGCCAGAAAGAAAATTCCACTGAGATCAACACGGGGCGTCATGCCCAGGGAAAGTTTGCATCCATAGTTCCCATCGATGCTCACCTTGTTTTCGTCTTGGGGATCGTCCTCTCCTCCTGTGCGGACTGCGGTGTCCAGATCCACACCCGCTCCAAAATATGCAGAGACTTCTACCTTATCCGGATAAAGCGGGATCGCGGTATCCTGCGTGCTGAGATCCATCACCGCGCAACCGCCTAAAAGGAAGAGCGCACTCAAACAGAGATAAACATATTTCATAATTACTCCTCGCTTTTCAGTTTGATTCAATCCCGTTTTTTTGTCAAGAAGTTTGCTCCTGCGTGCGAGGTTATACGTTACAATGAATAGCTACTGAAAAGAGTCAGTGAAATCTGCAATTAGGGTCACTGAAATCTGCAAATGCCAAAACAGATACACTTCCAATGTTATAAATTCTGCCTTATGAATCCATATCGGTGTATTGCGTATATCATTACGGATTTTTGATCTTGATTTTACGCTGAGTATAGTGTCAACCACTTGGACATAATAGTGCCCGATTTGCAGGTTTTGGTGATCAAAACAATGAAGTTTAATGAAATTTTG
>JAUYAR010000003.1 GCA_030693415.1 Candidatus Cloacimonadaceae bacterium
GATAGAGCCACTTGTTCGCAATTTGAGAGCCAGGCTCTCGGAAAATAGAGCCACTCAATTCGCTGATCAGAGCCACCTTGCCAATTAGCCCCGATATCTGATCATGGATTTATACACCAATCGGTGTAAATACATCCATGGAGGTCACCCCAATGACCCAATATCGAGATATCCTGCGCTTACACAAGCAGGGCATTAGCGGACGCGGCATCGCTGCGAGTTTATCCTGTTCCCGCAATACTGTGTCCGAGGTTCTACAGGCTGCCAAGGCGCTTGGCATAGAATGGCCACTGCCAGATGCAGTCAGTGACCAAGAACTCGAAGAGAAGCTGTTTCCTGCAGAGGAAACGGAAAGCAGGCGGAAAATGCCTGATTATGATCATATCCACAAGGAACTTGGGAAAAGCGGTGTTACGCTATCTCTGTTATGGTATGAGTATTCTGAAGGGTGCAGACTTAGTCAAACGATTCCGTATCAGTACACTCAGTTTTGCAAATACTACAACGATTACACACTGAAGACAAAGGCAACGATGCGCATGCACCACAAGCCCGGTGAAAAACAGGAAGTGGACTGGGCTGGTCAGCATGCTGTAATCCAAAACAACATCACTGGAGAGCCGATCAGGGCTTATGTTTTTGTGGCAGCCCTGCCGTACAGCGGTTATTCGTATGTTGAGACCTTCCTGAACATGAATATGGAAAGCTGGATTCAGGCACACATCAACTGCTTTGAGTACTTCGGCGGAGCAGCAAAGATACTTGTTCCCGACAACCTCAACACAGGAGTGGATCGGGTCTCTTGGCTTAGCAGTGTGATCAACCGGACATATAACGAGATGGCAACCTACTATGATACAGTAGTTATTCCCGCCAGAGTCCGTCACCCCAAGGATAAAGCAAGTGCTGAGGGTACCGTAGGAGTGATCTCAACCTGGATACTGGCATCGCTGAGGAACCAGACTTTCTTTACACTGCAAGAACTCAACCAGGCGATCAAGATAAAGCTATCTGAGTTCAACAGCAAACCATTTCAGAA
>JAUYAR010000004.1 GCA_030693415.1 Candidatus Cloacimonadaceae bacterium
TCTCTAAACATCAGTAACTCCATATATGCTTATCTAATATGATGCCAATGTATTACTGATGCTGATTCTGTCAAGTAATTTCTCATCATTTATTTAGATACTATTCGTGTCAAGCATGGACTTTTTTCTATGGAGTCGTAACTTATATATATCAATATTAATTAACACACGTGAGGTTCACGTGAGGTTCAATAATCACCGCAGCATCGGCATGCTGCGCTACATCCACAGCGTTAATCAAGCCTTAATCAAGCGTTAGTTTTATTACACTTGATTAACGCTTGATTAAGGCTTGATTAACGCTGTCAAGCGACAGAGCGGCTTGCCGCCTCACCCGCGGAAACGAAAACCCAACGAAAACCCACTCAATCCACACAAATCTGGGTATGAAAACTGGATTAATAAGCTGTATAATTGCTGGATATTTGTTGGATAAATTGTTGGCTAATTGAGGGATAATATGTTGAGCAACAGAGGGATATTATACGGATTGCACGTCCTGACACTTCCAACGTTGGGGGGTAAGCTGAAGATTTCTAAGGACTCTATCTGTAATCGTAAATAGTTCGATTAACCTGCGATTCCGGGGCTCACAGTGTGAACAATAAAGTAGATGGCGATACCGATTATCCACATAAATAGGGAGATGATACCGAGGATTCTGCCATATTCTGTAAAATCGGTTCCGGCTTCGTCCATCAAACCGGCATTCATTTTTTGCAGGTCGCTGTTTCCCCATACCCAGGCAAATATGCCTACTATTCCGAGAGAAAAAAAGCCCAGAATACCCAATAACAAGATCCAGCCCCCGTGATGCCTGTGAACCCGGGGAGAGTTTCCGGCTTGATAAGTGTCATATTGTCTGTTATCCACCGTCAGCTCCCGTATGCATATATTTATAAAGATAACTTAGCTAAAAATAAATGGCGGACAAACGAAAAAGATGACGGCGAAGTCAAAATCCGCTCCGCCGCCCTTGTTCTCATTTCTCAAATGCCTGTGCTTCAGACCAATGCGGGAATGGCACCGCTGATCAGGAAACAGGTGGCAAAGGCGATGATGGCATATAGTTCCGGGTACACCGCCAATATCAAGGTCTTGGTAAATACGTCGTTTCCGGCGCCCAAGCTTTCGACGCCGTTGGCGACGACTCTGGCTTGCTGATATGCGGAAATCAAACCGACGATACCCATGATCAACCCCGCGCCAAATATGGCGCTGGCTTGCAGGATGTTGATGGATGAAGTGATGTGTTCCTTCAAAATGAAGAAAGCACCGAATCCATACAAACCCTGTGTTCCGGGCAGAGCGGACAGAATCATGCAGTTGGCAAAAATATCGTCGCGTTTTTTCATCGCTCCGATGCTTGCGCTGCCTCCCATGACCGTTCCGACGGCAGATCCGATACCCGCGAGGGCGACCATGAGAAAGATACCGATCCATGCCAGCAGAAACGCTGTATTTCCGCCGGCGATGTTCATATTGACTGATTGAAGTAGGACGTAAGGCATGTAACCTCCCTTCTATTAATTACTTAGTTTTTTGCCAAATGGTTTATATTGCAGACCCGGTCCATTAAAGCCGGCATTCTTGAAAAACTCTACAAAAGTGAGACGCATGGGATGAACGAAACCGCTGAGCGCTCCCAAAGCGAGATTGAGTCCGTGCCCAAAGAGCATGAAAATAAGGAATATAACGGGTCCGGCGATGGGTATGCCAAGCATCTGCGCACCGATGGAATTGACCACGAAGCCCAAAATCGCACTGGAGACGCCCAAAGCGAAGAGACGGATATAGGAGAGGATATCGCCAAAGAAACCCGTCACGACGTTATAAAGCAGCCAGATGCCACCCAAAACGTTGATGATGGGATTCTTGCCCGGCGCGTTGAAAAAGAGGATCAGAAAGAGTCCGGCATACATCGGATATTTTGTGTAGGCATCCAGAGAGCTGGTATCCGCTCCCAAAAGCTTCGCTCCCATCACGGATAACGAGCCGAGGAAGATGAAGATGCCAATGCCGGAGATGCCGTGTCTGAAGCCAGACTGGCGCATCAGCTTGATGCTGTTGATCATCACCCCAAAGAGAATCTGGACAACGCCCAAAAGTAGGGCAAAATTGAAGATCTGGTCGTTGTTGCGGATGATTATCCGGTCTCCGATCAGCGCCATTTTTTTGAGATCATAGCCAAGCACGCTGCCGACGATGGCACCCATCAAAATCGAAGCTGCACCAAAGATCACGATCAGCATCATATAGTCGCGCATCATCTGATTCTTTGCCCGGTGGCGCAGGAAAAGCCCTAACAGTATGAGGATCACGCCATACGCCATATCCGCGTTGCAAAAACCGAAGAATAGCATGAAGAAAGGCGCGAAGAACGGTGTGAGATCAAATTCGTTGTAATAGGGCAGCATATACATTTTGCTGATCGGTTCGAAAAGACGGGAAAAGTAATTGTTGCGTAGCTTGATCGGTGGGTTATCGCCCGTCTTTCCCTTTTCCGCGAAATGGATGACGCCCTCGCGCTTCAGAAAATCTATTAGTTCCTTTTCCATAGTGACCGGAATCCATCCGTTTAATACGCGAACATGGTTTTCGGCTTCCGGGATTGCCTGATGAGCGGCATCCTCAAAGTCATATTCCTCGATCAGATGGCGGATCTCCGTTTCGAAGAGATCGATCGCGGCGGGGGAGATGTCCGACAGGAATTGATCGATGTCTTTGATCTTTTGCTCGGTGTTGGTTAGATCGGTCTCAAATTCCTGAAGGGTGTGGTGGTGAAAGCTGAAGGTATCGGCTTCGAGCTTTGGGCTTTCATCCGTATAAAGCACTATGAAATAGAGGATTCCGCTCTTTTCATTGATGATCTGGACGGGGTATTGTTGTTGCCACTCGGTTTTGAAGTGATTTTTGAGGCAGGAATGGAAATCGATCCTGATGCCATTTTCGGTGATACGCTCCAACAGCGCGTAATCAAAATGTCCCCAGGGGTTGAGGTCTTTGATCTGCTTTTTGATCAGTTCTTCGTGGCGAAGGATCTTTTCGCGTTCCTCGCGGGCATTGTGTATTTTGTTCAAAAGCGCTTTGGTAGGCAGGGGAACGGCTATCTTTTCAGCTTCAGAATTGAGTTTCTTGAGGAGCTTGACGGTTTCTGAATAATCTGCCACGAGCCGGAGGTTTTTGGTCAAGTTGTCACTTTTGGCGTCAGTGTTTTTGATGATGTGCAGCACTCCAAGCCTTTGCAGCTTGGTCAGAAAGCTCTCATAATCCAGGTGATAGAGTACGAAGCTATATTTGCGCATCTGTTCGATCATGGAGTCGCCTCTCTGCTCATGCGATTTTTGAGGATTTTCTGTGCGGCTTTGGAAAGGTTTTCCTCGTCCTCCAAAAACCGTTTGATCTTGCGGATGCCATCTTCAAAAGCGGGGATCTGCACCTTTTCATAGAGGTTTACCTTTTGGGTGGTTTTCTTGCGCACATATTCCAGGATGTGCATCTTACGCAAGAAGAATTCACGCTCGATCTGCATTTCAGAGATTCCTTTAAGCAAATTGATGCCTTCCAGAAACCAGGATGGCGCTTTGAAAAGGTTATAGTCCCGTATTTCAAAATCGATGGCGCCCAATACGGGAGTGAGCACACCGGCGATCTTGCGGGATTTGATCTCCACTGATCGGATCGAAACCAGAGAGGGGTCAAATTCCACCCAGAGCTTCATGAATTGATCCAGTTCGGCAGAGCGCTCTCGGATATTGATATCAAGCTCGTGGGTTTTATCCCTGGCGCGTTTGACCTCCAATCGCAGAGCGGATTCCTTGTTTTTCAGGGTCGGCAGCGCCTTCACCCTGACATTTAGCTGCTTTATCAGTTGCAGTTGAGAGATCTTGTTGTATTGGAATTTGAGGTTCATGCCTTTTCCCAGTGAAGGTTCATGATCTCGTCTTTAATGCCGATCTCGGCTCTTGTGAAATACGTCTGGAAAAGACCCCAAGTCGTATCTAACATCTTGTCGATGTCTATATTGACGTCGATGGCGAGGATTTCCTTGGAATAATCGAAGGAAAACTTGAGCACCCGCTCGTCATAATCCGAAAGATCAAAGCCGTTTTCCAGCTTGGTCTTGGCATTGGCGGCGTCTGCGTAGAGGCGCACAGCAGTGTTCATCACCTGGGGATGATCCTCGCGGGTCTTTTTACCAATCACGAGTTGTTTTAAACGTGAAAGCGAACGGAAGGGATCCACAATCACCTTGGAGACGTCCGTGTCCCGGCGCAAATAAAGCTGTCCTTCGGTGATGTAGCCTGTATTGTCCGGAATCGCGTGGGTGATGTCTCCGCCGGATAAAGTGGTTACTGCGATGATGGTGATCGATCCGCCGTCCGGGAATTGCACCGCTTTCTCATAAAGTTTCGCCAAATCGCTATAAAGCGAACCGGGCATGCTGTCCTTGGAAGGGATCTGATCCATGCGGTTGGAAACGATGCTGAGCGCGTCGCAATAAAGTGTCATATCGGTTAGCAGCACCAGGACTTTCTCATGTTTTTCGAGAGCGAAATATTCAGCCGCGGCGAGTGCCATGTTTGGTACCAAAAGACGTTCCACTGTGGGGTCTTCGGTGGTATTTACAAAGGAGATGATGCGATCCATCACTCCGGCGTTTTCGAAAGCGTTCTTGTAATACAGATAGTCGTCGTTGGAGAGTCCCATTCCGCCGAGAATGATCTTATCCGCCTGGGCACGCAAAGCCACCATCGCCATCACCTGGTTGTATGGTTGGTCGGGATCGGCAAAGAAGGGTATCTTTTGTCCGGTGACGAGAGTATTGTTGAGATCGATGCCGGCAATGCCGGTGGCAATAAGTTCGGAGGGTTGTTTGCGTCGAACGGGATTGACGGAGGGTCCCCCGATCTCCACTTCCACGCCTTCCACTGCGGGTCCACCGTCGATCGGTTCTCCATAGGCATTGAAGAATCTTCCGGCAAGCTGTTCGCCCACCTTGAGCACAGGCGGTCTGCCAAAAAAGACGACTTCAGCGTCCGTGCCGATACCTTCGGTTCCGGCAAAGATCTGGAGGGTGACGTTGTCGCCGATGATCTTCACCACTTGTGCCAATCTGCCGGAAACAGTGGCTAATTCTTCGTTGCCGACCCGCTGCGCGTTCACGGAGCAGGTGGCTTTGGTGATTTGGTTGAGCTTGGTATATATCTTTTGAAAAGCTTGGGTTGCCATTATTTAGCTCTCCTTTCCTCAACAGTTTGATGAAGAACTTGTTCGTATCTATCGAAATCAGCAGTTTTAAACTTCACAAAGTTCATCTGTTTGCAGATGTTGATCATTTTTATGAAGTAGGGCATCACGTCTTCGTAGCTTTCATAATAGAAATCTGTGTCGCAGACGCCGAGGATCAGCTTCATCATATATTCCTGACGGTTCATGGGTGTGGATTGATCGACCTTGTCAAATCCATCCTGTTGCAGAATTACGCGGTCAAATAGCTCGGATTTCCAAAAGCGGTCATGATATGCCAGGGGAACTCCATCGTCGCCGAGGATGTTGATTTGGTCATAGGCTTCCTTGCCACGCAGCAGGATATCCTTGCTATGGTTCACCATATCCACCCAGCCGGCTGCTACGTGTTTGTTCAAGTATTCCTGCACTTCGTCATATTCAAGATATTTGGAATAGGAATCAATGGGATCGACTGCGGGGTAGCGTTTGCTGTCCGCTCGAGCCTGAGACAAGGCGTAGAAACACCGGGCGGCTTTTTTGGTGGATTCTGTGACTGGTTCCTTGAGGTTTCCTCCAGCAGGGGATACGGTTCCGATAAAAGTGATCGAACCGGTATTTCCGTTGTTAAGATATACGAATCCGGCGCGGGCATAGAAGTTTGAAACGATCGCCGGCAGGTCCATGGGAAAGGCATCCGGACCGGGAAGCTCTTCCATGCGGTTGCTCATTTCACGCAGAGCCTGAGCCCAACGGGAAGTCGAATCCGCAAGCAGCAGAACTTTGAGCCCCATCGAGCGATAGTATTCCGCAATGGTCATAGCAGTATAGACAGAAGCCTCGCGAGCGGCGACAGGCATGTTTGAAGTGTTGCAGATGATGATGGTGCGTTCCATGAGCTTTCTGCCGGTGCGGGGATCGTCAAGCTCAGGAAACTCGACGAAGATTTCCACCACTTCGTTGGCGCGTTCTCCGCAGGCGGCGATGATGATCATATCCGCGTCCGCGTTCTTGGAGATGGAGTGTTGGAGCACTGTTTTGCCGGCACCGAAGGGTCCGGGAATAAAGCCTGTGCCGCCTTCGACCATCGGATTGAGAGTATCGATGGTGCGCACTCCGGTTTCCAGAAGTTTGAAGGGACGCGGCTTTTCTTTGTATGCCTTGATTGGGATTTTCACGGGCCACCTTTGGATCATAGTGATATTGTGGTCATTGCCGTCAGTGCCGGTCACCACGGCGATCGTGTCCACGATCTTATATTCGCCTTCGCTCATGATTGATTTGAGCAGATATTCGCCCTCCATAGTGAAGGGCAGCATGATCTTGTGGGCAATCCAGCTTTCTGGAACCTGACCCAACCAATCGCCGGCGATCACTTTGTCGCCGACCTTTGCCAGAGGGCTGAACTTCCAGGTGCTGTGCTCATCGAGGGGATCGGTGTATTCGCCGCGGGTGAGGTAAACGCCTTCCATTTTATTGAGGTCGTTTTGCAGTCCGTCATAGTTTTTGGAAAGCATGCCGGGACCGAGCTTCACTTCCAGCATACGTTTGCTGAATTCCACTTCATCGCCGGGGCGCAGACCGCGCGTGCTTTCAAACACCTGAGTGTAGGCGATCGAACCGAGTATTTTAATGACTTCCGCCATCAGTTTGACCCCGCCCAGGTTGATGTAGCAGATCTCGTTTTGGGAAACGGGTCCATCCACTTCCACCTGTACCAGGTTGGCGATGATTCCTATTACGATACCTTTGGTCATATTTATACCTTCTGTAGATGCTTATTTCTTTTGTTTAATGTCATATTCAGGGGGGAAGGAAAAGCTGTTTTCGAGTTCGTTCAGTATGTCGAAGAACACATCTTTGCCGGTGTCCGCGTCCATGGAGAGCCAGCGGTGCAGGATGAGCAGTTTTGTGTAATAACCCAGAACGCGGTCGATATTGAAGTATTCAAAGAAGTTCTGGTTGTCGATCCATTTGAAGCGCAAGATGTCGAAACCCCGTTCGCGGAAGAGGAGATTGTTCTGCTCATAGATCCTCAGCACGGTCTCAAAGAGGGCATACTCCTTGCTAAAGCCAAAATCGGCGGCATGGCTCTTGGAGAGTTTGTTCACTACGTCGCCATCGCCGATCAGATAATGTGCGAAAGGGACGTCAAACTTGCGTCCGTTGATGGCGATGATGATGTTTTGCAGCTCAGCATTGAATTCAAACCACTTTCTGATAAATGTGTTTTTGTGTTTGGTGGCGTTGGCATAGAAAGCCGTGAGCAACTGGTGTTCCGCGACCAACAAAGGCGGTAGTTCCTCACCGGTAAAGATTTCAAGTGTGATCTCATGCACAAAATCCGGAAGGTTGTGAAACTCTCCATACAGCAGCAGATTGTGATTGCCGGCTCTTTGTTTCTGGAATTCGAGATATTCCTGCCAAAAACTCACAGGATAACCGGCATTTTCATTGTAGGCTTTATCTGTCTGATAGATGGTACGCAGCATATTGTCCAGTTCCACGGGCAGCCGCAGAAGGTTCAACAGAGCATAATCGCCTTCGGAGAGCTGCTTTTTGGCGTCTTCAAGAAACTGCGCGGGCGTGATGGAACCTTTGCTATCATCAATGCTCAAACCAGGCAAACCGGCGACGAAATAATAATACTGGTGCTGCAACATGGAAATTAACTTTCGAAGAGTATTTTGCCGGTGCGGGGTCTCAGATAGGTCTTGAACAGGTTGGCGAAATCCTCATCTGTGAAACTCAGTTTGTATCCACCGTCCTTGGGTGAGATGCTGAAACCGCTTTTCATTACCGGGGAGAAATCCACCTTCAAACCGCCGGTGAACATCTTTTTAAGCGTTTCTATATAGTAAGAATCAAGCTTGTCCCGCATCGAAGCAGAGATGATGATGCTGGCGGAATCTTGTTTCCAGGCGGTCATAGCTTCCATGATTAGCTTTTTTAGGAATTCTGGATCGGAAAAGTCGCTACGCAATTGATCCTCAAATGTTAGCGCGAGAATGAGATCGGTGATCTTTTGCTTGACGGAACTGAGTGTGTGTCCCGCCGCCATCTTCAAGTCCGAATCAGTGTTTTTCTTCAACTCATCGGCTTGTTTTTTGGCATCGGCGAGGATGGTTTCGGCATCGGTTTGGGCTTTTTTGAGGGTGTTTTCGGCTGTGTTTTTTGCCTCGTCAATAATCTTCTCCGCCTCAGCTTTCGCTTTGGCGACGCCCTCATCATATACGCGCTGTAAAAGGTCTTGCAACTGGTCGTTCATAGGTTTGTCTCCAGCAAATAATCACTTTTTTCCAACGAAAAAAACCAGAGCATTTATGTCAATAGCATTTCTTTGAACTTGCTATAAAACTGTTGAAAAACAGTAAGCTATTTGTGTTCGTGCCTCCACACTCCATCCCATGTTTCCCAATTTACTATTTCCAACCTTTCGATCATAAGCTGCGTGGCGGGATCTTCAGGGTTCAGGACAATAGCTTGGTGATATTCATCCAATGCGGCTGCAAAATCTCTATGTAGCAAGTGCCCCAACCCGTTTTCATAATGACGTACAAAGTCCTTAAGATGTATCTGTGATTCATCTCCGGGGTAGCCGAGTAGCTCATAGATGTTTGTGGAAATCTGCTTGCCTTTGACGTTTACAAAGTCGAGATGACGGCAGAAAAAGCGGTCTTTGATAATCTCATGCACGCTTTCGTCGATGATGACGGCAGTGCCGTAGTATTTGTTCAAGCCTTCCAGTCGTGAACTGAGGTTCATCGTATTTCCGATGCCGGTATAGTTGAAGATACTGTCCGAACCTATGTTGCCAACTATCACTTCACCAGAACTGATGCCAATGCCGATCTTGAAATCGTGCAGAACTGGGTGTGCGGCATAGCTTTGGCGAATCTCCAATGCTGCATCCCTGATCTCGAGTGCGGATTTGCACGCCAGAAAAACATGGTCGGGATATGGATAAGGAACATTATAGAGCGCCAGAACAGCATCGCCAATGTATTTATCCAACAAGCCACGGTTATCAGTGATAATTCTGGTGACGCGATTGAAATATTTGTGCAAAAATGATGTGATGTCGTCCGGTAGGCACATCTCGCAATAGGTACTGAACTTACGGATGTCTATGTAGAGAGCGGCGATCTGCTTTTTCTCGCCACCGATCCTGAGCGCTTTCTTATCCTTCATGATCTCTTTGATCACATCGGCTGAGACATAGTGCCCGAAGGCATCATGTACCTTTTTCTTTTCTTTCAACTGGCGGCTGAAAAAGTCATACATTAGGGCAAAGCTGCTCAAAAACCAAGGTATGAGGACATGTGAATAGTCCATGGTAAAAGATGAATTCATATAGATCATGGCAAACAGCACCAATGCCGCTACGGATACGACAAGGAAGTAAATGGATGCCAGCACAGGTTTGCCGTAGTAGATCATCATCACCAGCACCGCTATCAATAGGATAAGAAGGATATACTGAAGGAAAGGGTTTACCCAATGGACGAAATCCTCCTCCAATATGTTGCGGATCAGGTTTGCATGCAGTTCTACGCCGGGCAAATTCGCAATGAAGGGAGTGGGCTTGATATCTCCTAAGCCAGTTGCGGAAGAACCAATTAAAACGATACGGTTCTCAAAATACCCCGGTTCAACCCTCCCCAAGATCAAATCTGAAAAGGAGATATAACGAAATGCAGGTTCAGCACCATAATATTTGAGAAACAGTTTTCCCCTGGGATCAAGAGGCAACCTGCGAACCGGGTTCCCACCTGAAAATAGCACGCAATCCCTTGCCACCAAGATGCTGTCCACGCCCAACAGATCGAGGCAGATTTGAGTGCTGAAATTGACGTAAAAATCATCCTTGTACTTAAGGAAAAGTGGAAAATCATGGATGGTGTCGCTTTCATCCGAGCGCACCTGAGTGAATCCAGTGCCATAGGCTGCGCTCGAATAGACAGATCGGGGAGGGTGCGGGTTCTTCAATTCCAGATAGTATTTTGGGGAGACTTTCCAAGTGGTCAGGTTAGCCGGTAGGGGAGAGCTGTCCTTGCGGTTGGGGTTGTCAAACATGCCGAGGAACACGTTTCCGGCTGCATAGATAGATTGGGCAAATTCCTCTTCTCCGCTAAGCGTAGCAAAGTATTCATCCGCCTTGGCGCGCAATGCGGGATCTTGTGTGTGCCTCAATATCCGCTCTTTGCTGTGGTCTGAGAAAGTGTCGGAATCAGTAAAAAAGATGTCCAAACCGATCACCTTGGGGCTGTCCAGATTGATCATATTCACGGCATCGGCAAAATAATGAGTCGGCCATTTGCTGAATTGCCCAAGGCGGTCGATGCTTTTATCATCCACGTCGATGATAACGATGTTGTCATAGACCGGTTGACTCAGCTTGTATTTGAGAGTATAATCGATGGTGAGTATGGTGTCAAATATGCGCAGATTGAGCACCCGCAGCAAGTTATCGCTGAACGGCAAAACGTGTAGCAGCCAAGATGCGGCTGCGCAAACCAGAACTATGAGCAGCGAACGCATGACAATGCGCATCAGAATTGGGCTGGCAGGGATAGTAGTATATCGCTATTGGGGAAATCCATCCTCAGAGCTTCGATCTGCTTTTGGCGATTGGGGACGTCCTTTTGGTCTTCGTAGATGAGGATCAAATAGGTTCTGGCGACCTCCGCTTTTTTCTTTAAGGGACCTTGTGCAACGACAAGTTCAAAGAGCGGGATCGCCAAAGCATATTTTTGCAGATCAAATAGATCTATTGCCTCCTGAATGTCCTGCCGGGGAGCAATATCCCAAAACAGCTCGGTCTGAATCTCCAGGTCAGCTTCTTCTCTGCGAATACCTGCGGCTTGGGTATTGCCATGTTTGCTTTGCAGATTCATGTTGGAGGCTTTTTCCCGCACTTGACTTGTCCACTTTTGCTTTGACTGGTTATCTTGCACAAGTTTTTTGATCGTGACCGCGCTCACTTTCGCGTCGAGAATAGTGCTCTGGTTGTTTGTCCAGAGAATCTCCACGCTGGAATCGATCCCTGTTTTGATCATTCCCGTCATTTCGAGGTTTTGTCCGATCACGGCTTTTTTCCAGGTGGTGTTTTGATTGTCGCGATATTGCACGTCTCCCAGCAGAAAACGAATCTTGCCTACCCCAGAGGCGCAAAGAATCGCGATTACCATGCCAGCGATGATGATGAGCAGTGTTTTTTTCATATTAGTCTCCCACTCCCAAGAGGTCGGAATACATTTTGGGATTGATTTTGGACAGGACGCCCTTGTTCAGTATCTTCTTGTAATATCCTCTGGCTTTTTCCATAGCTCCACTTTTGTATTCAAGGATGCAGAGGTTTCGAAGGACGTTGTCCGTTTCTTGGTTCGCTTTTAGAGCTTCCAGATAGTAAGGGCGAGCCTGTTCAAACTTTCCCTCCTGGAAGTAGATATTACCCAGATTTACCAGAGCAGAAAATTGAGTAGGTTTGGCAACGAGTATCTCCTTGAGAAGTTTTTCGGCATTGGCAAGTTTGTTATTATCCACACACCACAAGGCATATTGCAGCTTGACATCGGTGTTTTGCGGATAGCGTGTCAACGTTTCGATGAATTCCTCCTCAATGCTGATCTGATTCAACAAAGTAATACGTGAGAGATCAACCTGATAGAATTCTCGAGCTTTTTGAGATTTGCCGAAATTGAAGCCGTTGATCAATCCGCTGACATTTGCCGGAGGATATATATTATGCGTCCTGGAGAATTCAAACAGATCGGGCAGCAAACCTTTGTTTACGATCTCCTGATAGCGGTTCACTGCATAAAGCCAGCTTTGGTTGAAAGTTCCCTTGCCCAGCATGGTGGTTTCCACAGGAATCCAGTATTTGCCGTTGCGAAAGATGAAATGCTCCATGCTGAGTCCCGCCTCCCGGATAGAAACGGAATTCAGATCGCTATCCACCACCAGCATCACATGACCTGGGATATCCAAAAATCCTGTTTCGCTTCCGGTGGTAGCAATTGAAGCCGCCAACAGCACCAGCAAGTCGTCGCAATCCCCTTTTTTGATCTCCAGAGTCTGGAATGGATACTGAACATAGTCGTTCGAAACACCGGATACATTGGCAGAGCTGGGATCAGGGAGGTATTTGACGTCATTGGCATGATAGAAATCATAGATTTGGGCAAGACGTTGCAGGATGCGGGAAACCTTGAGATCGGGTGCGTCCGTAAAAGCGGGGATGACGATGCTGGCGACGAAGGCCCGCAGATTGGAATCCAGAGGGTTGATAAACGCCCCCAGTTGTTTACGATTGTTCCAATTCATCGCCTGAATGCGGAGGATGCGGATTTGGCGGTTGCGTTCTTCGATAAGTTTTTCGCCCCCAAAGCTATATTCGAGCCGCACTTGAGCTTGCAGATCATTCTCACCATCCTTTGTCAAAGAAAAGAGATTTTGGGTAAAAGCCGCAGGCACATCCACCGATAACGTGGAATTTGCCAATACCGAGAGGTTTGGGATCGTGATCCATCCATCGGTGATGTCCGGGATAATGATAGTGAGCTTTGCGTCTGTAATGGGAAGGTTGCGGGTATTGAAGATATTGATCTGTCCAATAGGATGCTTCTTGTAATACTCCAGCAAAGAGGGATAGATATCCTCAAACTGGACAAAGGATATCTCCATCGGGGGGCGCCGACGGTTGTGTTCATCACGGGCGATGGCGATCTCATTGAATATCTTTTTCAGAGCAGCATCGTCTGGGTTTTGTTTGTACGCCAGGTCGATCTCGCGATAGGCTTCGTCGAAACGGCGATTGTGCATCAGCAGGTTGCCATAAACTTGGTGATAACTGGCATGGGCAACATCCGAGGTGGCGAATTTGCTGATTTTGTCCATTACAATTAGTGCTTCGGTATAGAGATAGCTTTTTTCCAAGGATTGAGCAAAGGCAAAACCGATCTCAAAACTATTGGGATTCAGATCAAATGCGCGACGATAGCTTTGTTGAGCTTCCGGCGGTTTCTTGCCCAGCTTATAGGCATTCGCAAGGTTGAAGTGATATGTCGCGTTTTCGCTTTGATTCTGAACCGCGTTTTCATAGTTATCCGCTGCTGTGCCATATTCTTTTTTTGCCATATAGCACAAACCCAGAAGGTTGTAAACTTCGGCATGAGTATCCGCAGGGTACATTGTGAGCAGTCTTTGTAGCGATGTGATCGCTTCGTCGTTGCTGCCAAGCAGATAGAGCAGTTCCGCTAACTTCAGATGATCGTAGAACACGGTTTTTATCGGTAAGATTCTGCGAATAGCGTTGTATGCGGCAAGGTAATTTCCCGTCGATTCATAAGCATGGGTCATGAAACTGAGCACTTCGACGTTATCTCCATAAACCTGCAGATACTGCTGCGCGGTTTCCACAACGGCATCGAAGTTTTGGGATATGTTATACATGGATATTTTATGTTTGAGGACGGTATCACTGCCGGGAGCATCCAAGCCTTCCAGAAATCTGATCCCTTGATCAAATGCCATCATCAGTTTATAGTTCCGGGTGATCCTGTCGATCAAGAGATCATTTTGCCCGCCTATCTCCATCGCGGATTTCAAGCTGTGCAAAGCGGCTTCATATTCCTGATTTCGCTCGAAGGCGGCTGCCTGATCTATGAAAACTTTGTAGATCTCTTCATTGATGCGAGTATCGGGCATGACATCCGAAGCCATCTCAAGCGCCCTCACCGCTTCCGAATAGTTTGTCGTTTCGCTCAAGTATTTTGCAAAGGAAAAGTAATCCGTCACTTGAGCGGAGTATGAACCCAGCTTATTGTCATCGGAGTAAGAAGCGACGCGGTAGTGCATCAATTTGCGCTGAGATTTGACAACCGTGTATCTTGGCTCGCTCACGATCATCGTGAGAGAATCACCATCATCCGAAAACCCCCAGACAGCCCATTTTTTAATTCCAGATCCCCGATCCCATAAGATGTCAGCCAAACCGCTGGGATTGAGCACTACACGTACCCATTGCGGCAACAACGGCGAGGAGTGAAATTTCAGCGTTCGTGCGTTTTTTTGTCTGGCATCGCTGATAAAGAGCGTCCGCGTCAAAGCATTGTAGCGGATCTTAGTTATCCGCTCAAAGAATGGAAATCCTCCTCCAGGCTTGGCGGCGAAGAATTTGCTCTCTTCCGCGTATTTATAGTATTTAACATCTTGAATAAAGAAGGAGTTCTCATAATCGACGGCAAGCATTATCAATTGCTGACTCTCACCGTCAACTATGCCGATTCTGCCGTCTTCAAATAGGTCGAAACTGGATATGCTGCCCAATTTTGCGATTGGGATCAAGGCTTGGGATCTGTCCGTCAGACGAATCTTATAGAGATCACCCTTGTTCACCAGGAGGTAGAGGAACCCGTTGCCAATCATGATTTGACGTGGTTTCATGTTGTATTGGCGCAGATCTATCTTGTCCCGATAGGCGCCAAACTCACTCCAGATGGATATCCGGCTGTTATCGGTATCCGAAATAAAAATCCCGCCATCTATTTCTGAAGTGATCCCTCCTGGATTGCTCAACGCTCCGTCATGCTTGCCTTTCTCGCCGAAACTGTCAACGTAATTTCCGCTATAGCGGTCAAAGATATGCACCCGATGCCCTTTTTGATCCAGAACATAGATATTGCCCCCTCTGAAAGCAAGAGCATCGAAGGATTTGACGCCCTTGTCCTTGAACGTAGCGGCATAGATCACAAAGAGTTTTCTGTTAGCGACATTCATGCAGGTGAGTTGACGGCTCGTCTTGCGGTTTTGCATCACTCCATCCTGCATGAAATAGCTCAGCGAATCCGCCACCAGGTAATCGATGAAAACAGGCAGTTTCGATTTCGCTAATTCAGGACGGGTGCGATATTCCGGGCGGATGAGTTTCCCGCCTTTGGGCATATCGGTTTCCAGAAATATCTTGATGGCTGCATGTTCCTCGTCCAGCACGCAGATGTAGTTCTTGTCCCCAACAGTGCTTACCTTGATCCTGCGGGGATCGCCAAAGCTGTTTTTGGTTACTTGTTTGCTCCGCGATCCATAGTAGGAAAGTGAGATTAAACGATTGGCGGCATTTAGTTTACCGATCTGAGTACGTTTGCCGTTGATAAAATAGATCTCGCCATTTTCAGTGATGTAAATATCTGCAATTCGATCCTTTGATGGTTTCAGATCACTGAGATGGCGATCTTCCCGAATCTTCAATTCCATGCTGATTGTGGATAGTATATACTTGTCCTGAACGACTCTGAGCACCCTGAGTAGCTGATCCTCACCCAGACTCATGGATATGGCTCCTGGAAGGTGCAAACTGCCAAAGAACATACCTTCGTTGGTAAAAGCGAGTATCTCTCTTCTGCCGATGTCGAGCACGTAAATATAGCCCAGATAATTGACCGTCAGGCGTTCCGCCTTTTTGAAAGCGCATTCTTCCACACCTTTGGTGACTATCTCCCGCACTGGGCTACCGTCGAGGTTGTAGATCTTGATTGCGCTGTTTTTTGAATCAAGCAGGTAGATCTGTTTTTCATCGCGAAAGATATCGTTGATGATGGCATTTGGAGAGAAATAGATCAGCTCGGATTTGAGTATTCTGTTTTTGGAGATGCTCCATTGTTTGATAAATCCAGAAGCGTCATCCCCAAAATAAAGATTGTCGCCATAAACATGCATTTGCATTGGGATAAATTCGTTGCCTTTCACCGTTTCCGCGGTGATCATATTTTGTGGTTGCATGACCGCAAAGAGGGCGACAAAGCTCATGAGCCACAATAACAAGCCTAAGCGTTTCATATTCTCTCCATCTTGTTTACTACACATCAATGATAATCAAGTTTGGATTGATGTCAAGCTAAATGTTTTAGAGTTGTGGAAATACGCAAGCGAGAAAACTCACAAACTCTGTGGCAGGGACAGGCTTCAGAAAGACCGGTCCCTGCCCAGTAGGTGTCGATTTTTATTTCCGAAAACCGACTATCGGCTGACAGGCTTACCTAAACGATCTGTTTCTCGGGCTGTGATAGCTGCCATGGTTGTCATACGCTGTTCTGGGATAGATTGCCGCGTGCACGACGCAATCCTGAAAGATGAGTGCGGAGCCAATAAGCGCCGGATTTTCAAATCTCAGGTCATGCCCGGATCCCACAGAACTGAAATCACGGAATTCGCAGTTTTCAATCATTTCGGTCAATTCACTCATGTCCAGGGGTTTTGGAGTGAATTTATTGACGGGAAAGTCCAAGGTGTCGATGACATAGCTGCGCACAATCTTTTGATGTAGATCACTCCACACGAAAGGCTTTGAAACCATATCCATGCCTGCGAATACGCCATTGATCATCACATAGATACCGCATTGGTTTTCGATGATCGGAAAAGCGTCGCAGATATTCTGCAATTCATTGTCCCGATTGCGATAAACATCGTGCAGGGCGCCAGTTGAGGAGGCTACTTTAAGCCGGTCTTGCATTTCGCTGATGTCCTGCCACACTTCTCTCTGGTTGGCGCGATGCAAACCGCTTAATTTGAGACTTGCCGACACGGATTCCATTTTGTTTGCGCGGATCGATGTTGGCATAGCTTCGCCGGACTCCTGAAAATTCGGGCTCGCATAGCTCCATCTGCCTTGCTCGGTGCAGCTTACGGGAACGATGATATCGGTTTCCGGTGGGATCAGCACGCTTGAGTTTAGCACTCGATTCTGCTTGGCGCCTTTTAGTTCTTCGCCATCCAGAATCAGGACGTGCTTTTTACCTCTGTTGATCACATGTAATTCCGGTACCGAGCCGCCTTGGCTCACTTCCGAGATCGTGATCATACCCTGCCCGATTGCCTGATGCAGGGATAGATAATCATGCTTGCAGTCGTCTGACGAGACAAGCGGATAGACGCAAAGCGCCATTTCGGTGCGAGCTTCGACAATGACGAAACTCCTCATACTGTCAATAAACAGTTGTTTCATGGTAGAATACCTCCTTGATATTCGGGTTTTTATTAGTTTCAAAGCATTTTAGTGAAATGCTTTAAATACGTGCTATATTTATTATCAGTCTCTCCGACCTCAGGTTGCCTTGACCCATGTTCTACTTCCCAGACATCAGTTTGCTGTTGATCGATTCGTTGAACAGCGGCTCAATTGTTCGAAAACGAACCCAAGACACCGGAATTGTCCGAAATATGATTTTCAGTCCATGAATACCTCCTTCAGCTTCATAATGACAATGTAACGCATGTCGTATTGAAGGCAAGAATAATTATTTTAACCCAAGTTTCGCATGAAAAATGTGTTTTTAGTCATTTTGGATTCGTAACTCATTGAAAAATAGTATTTGAGTTTCGGAAAATAGCCAATTAGTGTCCAAAATCAGGGCTTTGCGGAAAAAATATATATTGACAGCTTCAGCGCCTGGATTTTCTGGGATTCATGTTTATAAGAAAGAAGATCATTCACAGCTCGCGTACCGGTAATAGTCACACCTATTACCAGTTGATTGAGTCTCGCAACACCGAGAAGGGTCCC
>JAUYAR010000005.1 GCA_030693415.1 Candidatus Cloacimonadaceae bacterium
GTTGCTTATTGCCACTTTGGTTGCGATTATTGTAGTTATTCAGGCTCATTTTGAAATGCTGTTGCCCAAACTGGCAACTACTAACCCAAACTCGCAGGCAGAGCAAATTCATAAAAATTGAGTTTTTTCCAGGGAGTCTTATTTACTATGTTTGTTCTATCCCAGATGATAGTATTCCGTAGTTCATACCCTCTTTTCTGCATTTCTTCAATCAGAAAAACGTGCAAGATAATGCGTTTGTTTTCCCACCAAAAATCAGGAACGTTGATCACACAATGCCCTTTAGGTTTTAATAGAGGAAGCATGCCTTCGAATATGTCCTCCATTGCAATTGCCCACTTTTCTACCGAGTATGTTCCAAGGTCTCTTTCATCCTGGGAGTATTGTTCAATTTTGTCGAGTTGGTCATTATCTCTATCTCTCCGAGATTTGTTTTTCCGTTTTCTATTTAACAGGTTTGAATAAGGAGGAGATGTCCAGATAAGGCTAACAGCATTTTCTGTAAAGTATTGGTTAATATGTCTGGCATCATCAGCGATCGCGATTTGCTGACATTTGTTAAATGTGTTTTGCTGAGCCAGGCGTTCATCACAAAGATCAACATATTTTTGGCTCAAATCGAATCCCACAGAATATCGATTCAAATCTTGTGCAGCGACTAATGTGGTTCCACTACCGACAAAAGGATCTACTACGAGTTCGCCTTCATGCGTGAAGAGTGACACGATCTTTTTTGCCAGACTTATTGGAAAAGTCGCAGGGTGTAAGATTTTATCTCTTATATCCCTTTTTTCATAGAGAAACTGCCACACCCCAATCTGAGAGATCAGCCATTCTTTAGGACTCATGCCGTTTATATTTGTAGCTCCACAGCTACAAGACCTGGTGTAGGTCAAAGACTTAAGATCATTTTTGAGATTTTCGATACTCTCGCTTATCATGCTTATCCATCCCGATTCTTACTCATCTAACGCCATTTTAATGAGTATGCCCTATACGTCAATATCATTTATATAGTTGATCCTCCAAGCGGATCGTGGCACGGCTAACTTCTATAAACACCGAGGAAGGCGGAGCAAAAACCGAGTAAAAGCAGAGAAAAGATGATTTGAATACAGAGCTTCACAGAGATGAGAGACAGCCCCATCCGGGCGGCGGGAAGCATGGGTTATTTTTGTTTCTTGACAAGAACTTCCCTTCGGAATAACTGGCACATAATAAGAGGTTTGAATATATATGTGTTTCCGAAGTAAAGAGATACGAGCTAACGAAAACTTATGCTATAAATTGAGGCATTTGCATTATTGCAGATGCCTTTTTTCTTTTTGGGAGGGATGATGGAAATTGACAAGATCATCAAACTGAGCCTTGCGGAAGATATCGGGAGCGGAGATATCACCACCCGCTATCTTGAGCTCGGTCCCGAAGCAAGCATTGCCTTCATGATCGCCAAGGCGGCAGGGGTATTGGCAGGAGCCGATATCGCAAAAAAGGTCTTTAAAGCAGTGGATATTGACCTCAGAGTGACACTTTATCGCAAAGATGGAGATAGCGTCAAGCCCGGTGACGAGATCATGCGTATCGAAGGCAAACCGGCTTCCATCCTGCAGGGAGAACGCACCGCGCTCAATTTTATCCAACGCCTCAGCGGCATCGCCACTCAGACCCGCTCTTTCGTCGATATCATCAAATCCACGAATGCAAAACTTTTGGACACCCGCAAAACGACACCCCTGCTGCGCGCTTTGGAAAAATATGCCGTGCGCGTGGGCGGAGGATTCAATCACCGCTTTGGCCTCTATGACATGATCCTGATCAAGGAAAATCACATTCGCGCCTGCGGATCCATCGTCAAGGCGGTTTCCCGCGTCAAAAGCCAAAACACCAACTATAAGATCGAGGTCGAAGTCACAAACATCCTCGAGCTCGAAGAAGCCTTCCTCGCCGGTGCGGACCGGGCGATGTTGGACAATATGAGTATCCCGGAAATCAAAGCGGCTGTGAAACGCTATGGCAAAAAGATCGAACTCGAAGTCTCCGGCGGCGTCAATCAATCAAACATTCTGGCTTATGCCAGGACGGGTGTGCACTTCATCTCCAGCGGAGCGCTCACCCATAGCTATAAATCACTGGATATCAGCCTTTTATTCAAGGAGTAAACGTGGTGGAAACCCAGCTCAGAACCCTTTGCAAGATGCAAGCTCTGGACGACAAGATCGGACGCTATAAAGTCCTGCAACAAGAACTGCCCAAACAACTTAACGACATCATCGAAAGCGTCGATCAGGCGACTATCAACCTTCTCAATACCGAAACCCAGCGAGCCGAGCTGGCAAAGAAGCAACGCTCTATCGAAGGTGACGTCAAACAATACACCGATCAGATCAAAAAATACTCCACCCAGCTTTCCGAGATCAAGACGAACAAGGAATACAAAGCTCTCAATAGCGAGATCATCTATCTCAAGGACAAGATCTCCGATCTTGAGTCCCAGGAAATCGAGCTGCTGGATCAGGAAAGCGTGATCAAAGAACAATCCTCCCTTGACAAAGCCGTGCTGGAAGCCGCTGAAAAGCATAAACGCGAAAAAGAAGGCGATCTGAGAGCCCAGATCGAAAAGCTCGAATCCGAGATCGAAAGCACCCGCGCCATGCGTAATGAGCTTGCCCGCACCTTGCCCACAAACCTGATCAAGCAATATGGCAATATGATCAAGAACAAAGGCAACCAGGCAGTGGTCTATAGCATCAACGGCGCCTGCGGAGGTTGCGGATTCGTGATCCGTCCCCAGATCCGCATCGAGCTGGAGCTGCGCAAAAAAATCAACACTTGCGAGAGCTGCGGCAGGATTCTGATCATGAAGTTTGAAGATCCGGAACCTGAAACTTGAGCAAGCTGTCAGCTCTTACTTCAATAAATGGTTAAGACGTTTATTTACATAATACTCCAGTTTCCAGGGCGGAAACTGCTTCGTTCAATTACTGGTTTTTTTCACCCGTTTGGGGCTTTCGCAAACACGAAACAAGCCCCCAAAATACCCGGCAGATCTGTGGCAAAATCGATATGAATGGGGAAAACTGCAATTTCTTTCTTGACAGAATATGTGCGGCAAAACTACATGGCGCAAATGGGGTATCTTTTTTCCTCATACCATAGAGTGTGAATCCCACGATTGTGGTGTTTTAGGATGACGTGTATTGTACATCAACTATTGAGGCGGGTGTTCCTTAGCCATTTGGCAAAGCGACAACCAAAAAAATAAACAGCATAATAACCCAGATAATCAAACATGGGAAAAGGAGAAAACTATGAAACGACTATCATTACTACTCGTGATGATAATCACAGTATGTTTGTCCTATGCGGGCATTGACGATTTTTATACTTTCAATGCCACCACCGGGACATACAACACAATCACAGGGACCGCGGTTCCGAGCATCCATGTCGATGATGCGCTTTCGGCTGCAATCCCCTTGGGATTTACTTTCGCCTATGGTGAAAACAGTTTCACTGAGATCAAAATCTCATCCAATGGATGGGTCGGCATCGGCACTGCGCAAACCCTTAACAATTTGACCAACGTACTGGCTTCGACAACCATCAGACCGGTCATTGCCCCGCTTTGGGACGATCTGCACATGGGCTCCGGCACAGTGCAGTATCTATTGAGCGGCACAGCTCCCAACCGTATCTTCACGGTTCAATTCACCGACGCCAAATGGAACTACAGCGCAACCAACCAGTTTAGTTTCCAGGCTCGCATCTATGAAACCGGCAAGATCGACATGGTCTATGGTCCCTCAACGGGAACGCCGGCAGCCGCTTCGGCATCGATCGGCATCAACATGGCACCCGGTGGAAGCGGATGGTATTATAGCGTGACCCCATCAGCGACGGCTACCGCATCCATGACCGCCGAAAACATTGCAGTTGCCACATTCCCGCTTCAGGGCACGATTTATGAATTCAATCCTGTCGTGTCCGCCGCGAATGATCTGGCAGCCCTTTCCATCACTGGAGCCACCGGCCCTTCGGTAGGCATCCCCTCAATCTATACGATCTCGGTTCGCAACCGCGGCAGCAACCCCCAGACCACCTATTTGGTAAAGCTATTCAGCGGCACCAATGTGGAATTGGGCTCCGTTGCCGGAACCGCAATTGCACCCAATGAAATTCTGACCTTTAACATGCCTTGGACTCCCACCGTGACTGGGCCAGCCTCGCTCTATGGCAAGGTCGTCCTCGCCGGAGATCAGAATCCGGCAAATGACCAAACCCCGCTCCTGAACATCGTCGTTCAGGCTGCAGGCGTCGTTGCCCACACAGTCGGAAACGGCGGACAAGCTGCCCGTCTTCCCGTTGACATGTATTGGATGAATTCCCTTTTCCAAACCATCTATCAGTCAAGCGAAATGAATGTCGGCGGTTTGATCACCGAGCTTCGATTCTACAACAACTTCGTCACCCCCCTCCAGAACAAACCCACCAAGATCTGGCTTGCTGTAACCACGCAGACCAATCTTACCGCCGGATGGATCCCCTCCACTCAGATGACTCTTGTCTTTGATGGTACCGTGAACTATCCTTCGGGACCTAACAATATCATGATCCCGCTTGCCACACCCTTCGTCTTTGCCGGAGGAAACCTGGCAATGATGGTCCAACGTCCCATGGACACAGATTATTTCTCGCCCAGCGACTACTTTGACTGTCAAACCGTGGGCACAAACAGAAGCCGTAACGTCCAATCCGACACCACGGTCTATGATCCAACCAATCCTCCCGCAACCGCCACAATTTCCGGTCAGTTCCCCAGGACCACCTTCATGATGGTCGTAGGCGGTATGGGCTCTCTGAATGGAACCGTTTTCGGACCTGGAAACGTGCCGCTTGCCGGTGCCCTCGTCACTGTGCTCAACACCACTTTGACCTTTACTACAGGCGCGGATGGAACATATAACTTCGGCTATGTAAATATCGGAGCACAGCAAGTGACAGCCGCCAAACTCGGTTTTGGCACTGTGACTCACAACGTTACCATCACTGAAAACCAAGCCACCACGCAAAACTTCACTCTGGTTCCGCTGACCCAGGTGACCGTGACCGGACGCATCGTCGGCAGCGATACACCTACAGTTGGTATTGCCGGCGCCACCATTGCTCTCACCGGTTATGCGCCATACAACGCCACCACTAATGCCACTGGAAACTTCACCATCACCGGCGTGTATGCCAGCCAGACCTATAACTATGTCGCCACTGCGACCGGCTACCAACCCGCCACGGGTCAAGCCGTAGTCGGCACCGTCAACTTGAACATGGGCGACGTCATCGTCAACGAAATGGCTTATCCACCCTACGCGGTGCAAGCCGTTGAAAACGCCACCTTCACCCAGGTGAATCTCACTTGGCAGCCTCCAGCAGGCGGCGCGGCGGGAATCACACAAGATTTCGAAGCAACAACCTTCCCACCTACCGGTTGGAGCCAGGTCATCACCGATACCAGCGCTCCCGGAACCACCGGCGTCGCTCCCACCTGGTGTCGCTTCGGAACGGTCGCTATGACCCCTCCCGTGCCACCGCACGGCGGAGCTTGGCAGACCGGTTTGTGGTGGAGCTATAACCATCAGGATGAATGGCTCATCACTCCGCAATTTGCCTGCCCACCCAATGCCAATCTGACCTTCTGGAGTTATGTGTTCCTTGGCAGCACCAATCAGGATCACTATTATGTGAAAATCTCCACAAACAACGGCAGCACCTGGACAACCCTATGGGATGCCACTGCTCTCACCGGAGGCTGGAACTATTATACCACCCCGATCAACATAAACCTGAACGCCTATGCCGGACAGCAGATCAAGATTTCCTGGCATGCTGTGGACGGACCCGCCAATGACGGTCTGTGGTATGTGTGGTTTATGGACGACATTTCCATCGGCTCTCCTGCCGGTGTGATGCAGTTCCCTGCAGATTCCTTCACCACCAAAAGCGCTGGTGAAAACCAAGGCTTTGCCATGAATGTGACCCCTGGCTTACCAGTTAGCCGCGCCATGGTCAACAACCCCAGATTGCAGGAACCCGTCCTTGAGATCAACGAGCCCAGCAACTCCGATCGCGTCCTGCTCGGCTACAGAGTGTGGCGTCTTCTGGCTGCCAACCAAGCCAACGAATCCCTGTGGACTCAGCTCACTCCTGCCAACATCACCCCCACCAACTACACAGACACCACCTGGGGACCTCTTCCCTCCGGAGTCTATAAATATGCCGTGAAAGCGGTCTATACAAACAGCGTGATGTCCATCCCCGCTTTCTCAAACGAAATCCATAAAGGCATGATGGGTATCCTCACCGGAACGGTCACCGTGTTTGACAGTACCACACCGATAGCCGGCGCAATCATCACTGCCGGCACCTATAGCGGAACCTCAAACGCCGCCGGCGTTTACAACATCTCCATCTATGCCGGAACCTACAACGTCACCTGCGCCAAACCCGGATATCAGACCGTCACGCAAAACAACGTCGTGATCGTTGGTCAACAGACTACCACCCAAAACTTCGCGCTCACCGAGATCACTCTCCCTGTGACCGGAGTGCTGGCTGCGATCGCAGGAAACAACGTGAACGTCACCTGGAATGCTCCCGGCACCGGTGGCGGCGCATGGATCAATTATGATAGCGGCGAAAACAACGACAGCATCGGCACCAACGGTGTGGCAAACTTTGACGTCGCCATCCGCTTCCCTCCGTCCGCTCTCACAAACTACGTCGGCATGAGCCTCTATGCTCTGAAACTGTGGCCTGCCCAAGCGGGCACCTTCACAGCCAAAGTCTGGACCGGAGGAACTGCTACCGCTCCCGCAACCATGGCTCACTCCCAAGCCTTCACACCCGTGCTTGATACCTATAACACAGTGGTCTTGAGCCAGCCCATCGCCATCACCGGTTCCGATGAACTCTGGTTTGGCTATAACTGCAACGTGACCACCGGATATCCCGCCGGTTGCGATGCTGGTCCTGCAATCACCGGCTTCGGAAACATGATCTACTGGCAAAATGCCTGGACTACTCTGCTTGCCCTTGCTCCGAGCTTGAACTATAACTGGAACATCCAGGGCTACGTGGGATATTCAGCTCCCACCGCGGCTCCTGCGATCAGTCCGATCAGCCTCAAATCCGCCTTCCCAGGACAACACAGCAATATGGACCGCCCCCTCGTCGGGTACAAGGTCTGGCGTCTGCTGCAAGGACAGGAAGGAAATGAAACTCTCTGGACTTCGCTCACCCCGAATGCCATCAGCGCCACTGCCTATCAGGATACTGGTTGGGGACCGCTGCCCGCAGGCATGTATAAATGGGCTGTGAAAGCCGAATACACCGGCGGCGCGATGTCCATACCCGCATTCTCCAACGCTCTGCAGAAAGTTGTCACGATCGGCACCATCGCCGGTGTCGTTCGCACTATGACAAACGTTGCGATCTCAGGCGCCACCGTGACGGTCGGAACCGTGACCGCTACCACCAACGCCGGCGGAGCATACAGCATGCAGGTTTTGGCAGGAACTCACACCGTGACCGCCAGCCACCCGAACTACTCCCCCGTCTCACAGACCGGAGTAGTAGTCGTGACTGGACAGACCACCACCGTGAACTTCCAGCTTCCCGCCAGCATAAACATCCTGGTGGACGGCTTTGAGACCTATGCAAACTTCGCGCTCACCTTCGCGCCATGGACTCTCGTGGACGTCGATCAAAGCCCCACCTACACCATTGCCAATACCACATGGCCAAATGCCGGAGAAGCGATGTCTTACATCATCTTCGTGCCTTCCGCCACGACCCCGCCCGTCACAGACGCTGCACCTCACGGCGGAATCAAGATGGCTGCCTGTTTCGCTGCCACTAACCCTACCTCTAGCCCTCTGAACAACGACTGGATGATCACTCCGCAGTTGCCGGCAAACGCCAATCAAGTCAAGTTCTGGGCAAGATCCTATACCGCACTGTATGGACTTGAAAGAATGAAGGTCGGCGTTTCCACCACCGGAACCAACCCCAACAACTTCACTATCATCAGCGGCGCCCAATACATTTCGGTGCCGGTCGCATGGACTGAATATACCTACAACGTCAGCAGCTATACGCAGCCGTTTTATGTGGGTATTCAGTGCGTTTCGGCGGATGCGTTCATCCTCTTCGTGGATGATGTTCTCATCACCGGCGGCGTTTCCAATGACGACAACTCTGTTCCCGTGGTTGCCACCGAGCTGCACAACAACTTCCCGAATCCCTTCAATCCGGAGACCACCATTTCCTTCGGCGTGAGGGATGCCTCCTTGGTCACCATCGATATCTACAACGTAAAAGGACAGCTTGTCAAAACCCTCTTGAACGAAATCAAAGAAAGCGGAAATCATTCCGTCATCTGGAGAGGAACAGACAACAACAACCGTGCCGTATCCAGCGGTGTTTATTACTACAAAATGAGCGCCGGCAAATACAGCAGCACCAAAAAAATGATTCTGATGAAGTAATTCGTCGGAACGATAAGAACCGTGAAGCCCCGGATTGTTCGCAGTCCGGGGCTTTTTTTTGGGGTGGAAAGGTATGCCTGTAGCGCAGCATACCGATGCTGCGAAGGATGTGAGGTTCAAGTGAATGGGTGAACAGGTGAACATCTCTCACCTTTCCACCTCCGCAGCATCGGCATGCTGCGCTACAGGGCACCTTTCCCGAGAGCATTACGGAGTCAATACGGACTTAGTCCGTAATGAGTCCGTATTGATTCCGTAATGCTAAGGGGGAAGAAACGGATTGAGTGAACCCGTCATTCCAGCGAAGGAATCCAGTCTTTGACTTAAAACACATCCTGTAAAGGAGTTAAAGCTTCTGTTGGATGTCAACGGCGGAATTTTGGGTTAAAGCGAAGTCTCAATTCGTTCCTCCGCGTTCCATATCGGAGATTGTTCTTGACAGCCATCCCCCCTTTACCAAAATGAACCTCATACAGGGGTGCTGGACATCGTCCGGCTGAGATAATACCCTTCGAACCTGATCCGGATAATACCGGCGTAGGAAAGTAAACACCGCAAAATGCGATTATTCACTTCCCTCGAAGGTCAAATCTTAGCAATCCCCCCTGAAAATATATCAAGGGGAAAATAGCATGGAACATCAGATTTCATCCGCCATCGTAAAAGGCTGGTTTGCAAAGCTGCAAGCGCATTTGCAGACCGATGTAGTAATCGTGGGAGCAGGTCCCTCAGGCTTGGTTTGCGCTGCCGAGCTTGCCGCCAAAGGGATCAAAACCGCAGTTTTTGAAAAGAAACTTGCTCCAGGAGGTGGGATGTGGGGAGGAGCGATGCTCTTCAATCAGATCGTTGTCCAAACCGCGGCTATCCCAATTCTGGAAAAATACGGAATCGGCTATTTTGAAGCATCACCGGGGATCTATCTCGTTGACGCAGTGGAAGCTACCTCCGCTTTGATCTACCATGCCGCCAAAGCCGGAGCCGCCATCTTCACCGGTATCAGTGTGGAAGATATCGTCATGGAAAATAACGCGGTTAGCGGTGTCGTGATCAATTGGACGCCGGTGTCTCTCACCAAAATGCACGTTGACCCTCTGACCATCTCTGCCAAAGCGGTTTTGGACGGAACAGGACACCCTTGCGAAATTGTCTCGATACTAACCAATAAAAACCATGTCGAGCTTGATCTTCCCTCCAAAATAGTGCTCTATGAGAAATCCATGAACGCCGCAGAAGGCGAAAAAGCATGCGTGGAGCACACCGGAGCGGTGTATCCCGGTCTCTTTGTTTCAGGAATGGCGGCTTGCGGAGTGAGCGGAAGCAACAGAATGGGACCTATCTTTGGTGGAATGCTGCTATCAGGGGTGAAGGCTGCCGAAATCATCGCCGGAGCAATCTCAAAGGGATAGTTCATGCGGGATTTTGGACTCTATATCGTAATCACCGATCCCATTCTGGAATATGAGAGCTTTTGCGAAATCTGCGTGAGAGAAGAGGTGCCGATGCTTCAGTTGCGAGAGAAACGTATGCGGGACAAAGATTTGCTGCTCCTGACAAAAAGGCTGAAAGCTGCTACCAAGGGATCAAACACCAAGCTGATAATCAACGACAGAGCTGATATTTGCCTCATGGCTGAGACCGATGGTCTTCATCTTGGTTCCGATGATCTGCCCTGGCAGGAAACGCTTTCTCTGCTGCCGGATAAATCAATCATCGGCGTTTCCACTCACAGCGTGGCGGAAGCGACAAACCTGATCGAGCTCTGCAAATCCGCTCACGTAGTTCCAAAGCCGGATTATATGAGCTTTGGCCCCATCTATCCCACTCCCGCGAAAGCGATCCCCGATGCCGCACTCGGCACTGGATTGCTAAAGCAGATGATCCAAATCGCGCCCCTTCCGCTTATCGCGATTGGGGGCATCTTTCCCTTCAATCTCAATGAGGTTTTAGCTGCCGGAGCACGTAACATAGCCATGATCCGGCATTTTACCCGATCCAGGGAGAAGGCGGAATTAACCGATAAAATCCGTGCAGTCATGACCATGATCAAGGAGAAAACACAATGACCCAATTACAAGCCGCTCAAATAGGTAATCTCACCCCGGAACTGTTCAAAGTAGCCGAGCAGGAAAACATCGACACCGAAAAGCTGCGCAGCCTCGTGGCATCCGGCAAAGTGGTGATTCCGCACAACAAAAACCGAAACGCCATCCCCACCGGCATCGGCAAGTATCTTTCCACCAAGATCAATGCCAACATCGGCACCTCCGCTCTGGCATGCAACATGGAGACGGAAATCGCCAAACTTCGCCTTTGCAAGGAGTTCGGAGCTCACAGCGTGATGGATCTTTCCACCGGCGGAGATCTATCCGCCATTCGCAAAATCATGCTCCGGGAAACCGATCTCATCTTTGGCACCGTTCCCATCTATGCGGTAGCCTCAATGCTTCAGCAAAAGCAGCAGAATATCACCGGTTTCGAGCCTGAAATGCTCTTTGAAGAAATCGAAACCCAAGCAATTCAGGGAGTGGACTTTATCACCGTGCATGCCGGAATCAACCAATGGTCGCTTGCCGCCCATCAAAAAGATCAACGTTTGCTGGGAATCGTGAGCCGCGGAGGTTCGCTGCTCAAACGCTGGATGCTGCATACCAAGCGTGAGAACCCGCTTTATGAGGATTTTGACCGTCTCCTGAATATCTGCCAGAAATATGACGTAACTCTTTCTCTCGGAGATGGTTTCCGCCCGGGCGCCATTAGCGACGCCACGGATAATACTCAAATTTCGGAACTGATGGTCTTGGGAGAATTGGTCAAACGCGCCTGGGATATGGGAGTACAGGTGATGGTGGAAGGTCCCGGTCACGTTCCCATCAATGATATCAGGACAAATGTGGAGCTCGAGAAAAAGCTTTGCTTTGATGCTCCATTCTATGTTCTGGGTCCTCTTCCCACGGATTTTGCAAGTGGATACGATCATATCACAGGAGCGATTGGTGGTGCCATTGCTGCTTCTGCCGGAGCCGATTTTCTGTGTTATGTGACTCCTGCCGAACATCTCTGTCTGCCCGATCTCGACGATGTGAAGCAAGGCATCATCGCTTCCCGCATCGCTGCCCACATTGGAGATATCGCCAAAGAACATCCCCAAGCCCGGTCAATTGATGATCAGATCGCCTGCGCGAGACGAAACATGGATTGGGAAACCATCTTCAAGCTTAGTGTCGATCCCGCTCTTGCCCGAAAACGCAAAGAAGAAACTTCTTCAGATGCAAAAGACCATTGCACGATGTGCGGAAACCTCTGCGCGATCAAAACCGACCGGGAAAACCACGGTGAATAACTCAAAAATACTCTCCATCGGCGCGCTTGATTCGTCAGGGGGAGCGGGACTGAACCAGGATATCAGAATCAGTGCCCTGCTGAAGAGGGAAATAAGCGTTTGCCAAACTGGCATAACTCTTCAAAGCGTTCGTGGGGTGGAATTTATCCATCCCACTTCCCTCTTGTTCCTGGAAAAACAGCTCCTCTATACTCTGAGAAAGAACCCTCCCCGCTGGATCAAGATCGGCGCTCTCTGCGATATCAAACAGGTGCATCTGCTCTGTGGATTACTTCCCAAAAATCCTTCATACAAGATAGTCCTTGATTCCGTCCTTTCGCCGACTCTCGGATTGCCATTGATAAATACCTGTGATATAGCCGCATACAGAGAGCTACTGCAAATCACGAACTTTGTGGCGCCAAACTATCCGGAGCTATCCTCGCTCGCTCAAATGCCAATTCAGGATTTCGAATCCGCCATCGATGCTGCTAAAAGTCTGGCGCAAAAACACTCGCTCGGTGTTCTACTCAAAGGCGGACACGATAGCGAAGACACGATCAGAGAAGCCTTCGTCGCGCCCGACGAGCTTCATATCTTTGAAAAAGCAAGGAAAAAATGGAGCTATTCCCATGGCACCGGATGCGCTCTCTCGATGGCGTTTACCTGCTTTCTGGCAGATTCGCTGTCTCCACGGGATGCCTTTGAAAAAGCCTCAAACCTGATATCCGACATTTATGACAAATGGAATGGAATTGACAGCCAAGACCATCCCCAGAAACTGGATCAATAATGGATAACCATCACGATCTCTACGAAAATGTGAACTACTGCATCCGCTGCGGATCGGCACTCGAAACGCGTTTCGAGCATGAAGATAAGCCCCGTCCGATCTGTCCTTCCTGCGGCTGGGTCTATTACCTGAATCCCGTTCCTGCCGTTGCAGTGGTAGCCTTGAATGAAAACTATGAACTCCTTCTGATAAAAAGGAAATTTGCCCCAAAAGCGGGAGAATGGGCTTTACCCAGTGGCTATATGGAAATTGACATGACACCGGAGGAAAACGCCCTGTCTGAATTGAGAGAAGAAACAGGACTCATAGGAAGCATAAGCCACTGCATATCATGGCACTTTGGAAGCAGCCCCATCTATCACCGCATTCTCAGCATCGGGTTTCGGGTAACCATCGAGGGTGGAACTCTTTGCGCGGCAGACGATGCCGAAGAAGCAAAGTTCTTTCCCCTGGATTGCTTACCGCCGATCGCTTTCGCCTCTCACAGAGAATTCATCCATCTGGAAACCAATGGATCCACCAAATAAAGACCTTTGAAGGCAACAGGAATTGGCGTGATTCTTGCATATCTGAAGGGCTTAAAGTCCATACATAGATAAATAAACAGCCTGAGCGCTAAAGGAAAGAGAAATGCATAGGAGAAGAACGCCGATTGTGCTGCTATCTTTGCTGCTTTTTACCACGATGACATGGGGAACCATAAGCGTGGAAAACACAAACCGGTTGGTTTTAAACAGCATCAGCTTCGACATGAATCTCATCGGCGACAAACGCGTCGCGGAACACATTTATACACCTCTGAGTTTCACCGTAGTTAGCACGACCTATCCAGACAGCGTTTGCATCACCTGGACGGCTCCGGAAATGGATATTGTGTTGAGCTTCAAAGCCCGTCCGGGACTCGGCGCTGAGGCATATCTCGCTACAGCCCGTGCGCTGTTCAAACAAGAGATCTATCTGCATGAATTGTATCTCGCCATGGACGGATACATCATGCCGGTGACAACCTTATTCAAGGGTGCGGAAGCGATCTACAACAGCAACAGCGCGATGGACATCAACATCATGCCTTTCACGGACAAAGCAGTGGAATATGCTTGGGGAGCGAACCGGTTCTGGATCGTGGCATCGAACTATGACGAGTGTGAGGGCGTGGAAGCTCTGACCGGAAACAGGATCGTATTATATGACTATAAAGGACATTTCTTTCGGGTGTTCAATCCCCAGTCCGCTCAAGTGAACCTGCTGCGCGATTGCATGTATCAAAGCGCCGGCAACACCTTTGCATGGTCATTTCTGTTCTTTTCCGAAAAGCCGTATTTACCGGTAATTAATCGCTGGCCACATGGGAAAAAAGCCGCGCTTTCCATTACCAACGATGCCGATGGAGAGACGATGAGCAGGCTGCAGGCTGTCTTTGAGGGCAGCAACAATCCAGCCAATCCAAAGTATTACACCCAGGGTTTCTTTGCCCGCAGCATTCCTGTTTCCAACACTGTGTTTGGATCAAACATAGCTACGATGGGATCGATGTGGACAAAGATCAGGGATCGCGGCAACAGCATCGGTTATCATTCCTACACAGATCTGGCGGATCCACGCGAGGTGAATCAACAGTCCTTGTTAGTTGATATGCTGCCTTTTAACATTCGTATGTGGATCGATCACGGCTTGCCCTCAAATCCTGAAAACATGGGCTACAACGGTCTGGACCCGGAAAGCGTAAACTTTATCGGAGACATCATTGATCAATCCGGCATCGACTATATCTGGGCAGGGGACACACCACCCACCAACCCTTTCAACGCCTTTGAAGAAGCCTGGCGTCTGCCGCATCTGGTCTATGAAGCCAAAGCATTTACCCGTCCGATCTGGTTCTATGGACGCACCCGCATGGAAGCCTGGGCATATAATAATGGCTGGAGCATGCTGGGCTTTAAGTATCTGATGACTCCCGCAAACTTGGATAAGCTGATCGCGAGTAAGGGCTTGCATCTGAGCTACACACACTTTTGTTTCAACAATTCTCCTGCGGTCACCAGTTTTTTCCAAATCGCCCAAAATGGCGATTTCGAAGTGCGGGACGACGTGGACGAAATGCTGCAAATGCTTGATTATTACCGCACATACAAGGGTCTTTGGATCGGTACGGCGGAAAATATCTTTGACCGGATGCTGGCAATCGAAAAAGTGCGGGTGATCTCGGTAGTCAGTACATCAAACCCCAAAGTTCTGTTGATCACTCTGGAGAATGTGTCGGATAGCGATATCACCGATTTTTCCTTTCGCTTTGGCAATCAAACCTATCATACTCCGATGTTCAATGCCGGAGAGTTGCGCAACTATCACGTTAGCACCGATTCCTCCGGAAACAATGTGCCCCCATACTCTGACTACCGGATCAGCTATCAGAATGGACAAATAATTGTAAAAGACGCGGATGGCGCAATGCTGCAACCCATGCAGATGGATATCTACAACCTGCGCGGACAGAAAGTGATCCAGCACTGCATCCAGCAGCAAACACTGCAAAGCTTGATACCCTTCGCAAACAAGGGCTCCGGCGTATATTTCATCCGTATGACACATTCCGACGGCAGTGTTCTCACCCGGAGATTCGTCGTCGTGAAGTGAATCCGCAACCATGGAATGGTAATCCATCCTTCGGTTTGATATCCCTTTTGCCATTTCAAGCTTGACACAATCTCAAGCCGTATTTGTTTGTGAAACAAAGCAAAAAACTACCGGAGATGAGATATGATAACTGTCTATATTAACGGCAAAGCCACCCAGGTCGCCAAAAACACCAAGGTGCTACACGCCTGCACCAAAGCTGGATACCACGTTCCGCATCTTTGCTACCATGAAGATCTGCCCGCTTTCGGAAACTGCGGAGTCTGCATGGTGGAGATCGGCGGACGCGTGCTGCGCGCTTGTTCCACTCCTTGCGAGGAAGGAATGAAGATCGAGACGAGAGCCAAGAAACTGATCGATCTGCGTCGTGAAGCCCTGGAGATCATCCTTTCAAACCATCCCAACAACTGCCCCGAATGCATCAAAAACGGACGCTGCGAGCTGCAGGCGTTAGCTCAGGAACTCGCCATCCCCCATCTCAACCTGAAAAAAATAAAAAAGAAATACAAGGGTAGGGACGAATCCTCACCCTCGATCACTCTCGATCCCTCATACTGCATCCAGTGCGGACGCTGCGTCTATGTCTGCGACGTGATCCAGGACGTTCACGCTCTGGAGAATTCCGATCGCGGTTTCGAGACCTTTGTGGGTCCCACTTTCAGCCGTCCTTTGGAAACGAGCGAATGCGTCAAATGCGGTCAATGTTCTGCGCACTGCCCTGTCGCGGCGATCTATGAAGTGGACGATTCCGATCCGCTTTGGGCAGCGTTGAACGATCCGGAACTGGTTTTGGTGGCACAGGAAGCCCCGGCGGTGAGAGTCGCTTTGGGCGAGGAGTTTGGCATGAAACCCGGCGCCAACGTCAGCGGCAAGATGTATTCCGCCTTGCGCGAGCTCGGTTTCAAATATGTCTTCGACACCAATTTCGGCGCCGATCTCACGATCATGGAAGAAGCCAGCGAATTTGTCCATGTCTTCACAGAGCATCCAGAAAGGTTTCCGCTCATCACCACCTGCTGTCCCTCCTGGGTGGACTATCTGGAAAAGTTTCATCACGATCTGATCCCCCATTTCTCATCTTCCAAATCCCCGCATCAAATGGTGGGCACGATGGTCAAAACTTATTGGGCGGAAAAGATGAATCTCGATCCGAACAAAATCTTCCTCGTTTCAGTAATGCCATGCACGGCAAAGAAATATGAGATCGAGCGCATGGAGGATATGTATGCCTCCGGACACAAAGACGTCGATCTCACCATCACCACCCGCGAACTGGCAAGAATGCTCAAAACCCGCGGCATTGACCTTGCTCAACTTCCTGACGGAGTGGCGGATAACCCTCTGGGCGAATACAGCGGCGCCGGAACGATCTTCGGAGCCACCGGAGGAGTGATGGAAGCGGCTCTACGCACGGCTTTCTTTTTTGCCACCGGCAAGGAACTGCCCAATCCCAAGATAGACTTTGTCCGCGGCTCGCTGGGTATAAAAAAAGGCAGGATCGAGATTCTCGGAAAAGAAATCCGCATCGGAGTCGCCTCCGGCCTTGGCAACGTTGCCAAATTGATGAACGAGATCCGCGATGCCAAACAAAAAGGCGAGGAGCCGCCCTACCACTTTGTGGAAGTGATGGCTTGCCGCGGAGGCTGCGTTGGCGGTGGCGGACAACCCTATCCATCCACAAACCGCGTTCGCGTTTTACGCGCCAAAGGCTTGTATAAAGAAGACGACGGCATGCTGCGCCGCGAATCCCACAACAACCGATCCATCCAGAAACTCTATCAAGAATACCTGGGCAAGCCCAATTCCGCCAAAGCGAAGAAACTGCTGCACACCAGCTACATCTCGAGACCGCTGCAATTGACGAAAGTGTAAGGGTGAACAGATGAACGGGTGAAGCCATGCCCGATAGTGAGACTCTTTTCCTTTGACCCATCCCGCACCGATGGCAGATTTTACAATATACAGAAAAAATAAGAGACTGTTCAAGTAAATTCCCTTAAATTTCAATAAATTAGCGTTCCGGAAATCAAGAAAAGTGGGCGAAAGGCATCCTTAGGCAGGGGTTGCCTTGAATTGACAGATCGTCTACGCAGAAAACACTTCAGTAAATATCAATCATTTTTCGTGGGGAAAAGCCTTATGCTTATAGCCGCGACCATA
>JAUYAR010000006.1 GCA_030693415.1 Candidatus Cloacimonadaceae bacterium
CAAGGCAGACAAAATCTACTCCCTGCTGAACGTCAAAGTCTTCAAAAATCAAATCATCTCTAAACACAGAGTTTAGTGCCTAACTGAAAAATGACTGTCATATATACCAATAACTTAGTCCCTAAAATGCGAAACTTGGGCTAAGCAACGTTTGACTGAAGCCCTGCTTTCAGTCCCTCGATTTGGCGGTTTTGGTGGCTGAATAACGATATATTTTCCGTAATTTTCACCGCACTCATAAGTCATTGCAAACAAAGCGAATAAAAATGTGAAATAATATTCGATTATTCTTGACAAAAACCCTATATCTGATTTTTTTGCAATCAGATAACGATACAGAATCATAACTGGTCTGATCTTGATCAGCGGCGGGGATAATAAACGCCGTAACATCTTAGGAGATAATAGATTATGCAAGAATCAAATTACTCAGCGAGTAATATCAAGGTGCTGAAAGGCTTGGAAGCCGTTCGCAAACGCCCGGCAATGTATATTGGCGGCACCAGCGAACGCGGCTTGCATCACCTTGTATATGAAGTGGTTGACAACTCTATCGACGAAGCTTTGGCGGGATATTGCGATCTCATCAAAGTCACGATCACCCCCGAGGGCGTGATCGAATGCGATGATAACGGACGCGGCATTCCCGTGGATATGCACAAAGAAATGAATGTGCCCGCGGTGCAAGTGGTGATGACCGTTTTGCACGCCGGCGGAAAATTTGACGACAAGTCCTATAAAGTATCCGGCGGATTGCACGGAGTGGGCGTATCCGTCGTCGTGGCACTGTCCGAATACCTTGAAGTCCGCATCCACAGAGACAAAAAGATCTACTACCAACGCTATGAACGAGGGATTCCGGTTACCGAGCTGAAAATCCTTGGAGACACCAACCGCAAGGGCACAGTCATCCGTTTTAAGCCGGATGGGACGATCTTCGAAACGGTGGAGTTTAGCTTTGACTATCTGACCACACGTCTGCGCGAGCTCGCTTTCCTCAATAGCGGAGTGCGCATCATCCTCAAAGACGAACGCAACGACCGCATGCATGATTTCAAATATGACGGCGGCATCAGATCCTTCGTCGAATATCTCAACCAAAACAAAAAACCCGTGGGACAGAAGCCGATCTATGTGACCACCAATCGCGACGGTCTCGAAGCCGAAGTTGCCTTGCAATACAACGAGGGCTATCAGGAGAACATCTTCAGCTTTGCCAATAACATCAATACCATTGAGGGCGGAACGCATCTCAGCGGCTTTAAGAGCGGGCTTACGCGCGCGGTAAACACCTATATCAAGAACGCCGATCTCCTGAAAAACGAAAAAGTCTCTCCCACCGGCGAAGATATCCGCGAAGGTTTGACCGCGGTGGTGAGCGTTAAGATGTCCGAACCTCAGTTTGAAGGTCAGACGAAAACAAAGCTGCAAAACTCTGATGTGGAAGGATTTGTAAACTCCCTCGTCTATGAAAAACTGATGACCTATTTCGAAGAACATCCCGCTGAGGCAAAGAATATCACCATGAAAAGCATCATGGCAGCTCGCTCAAGAGAAGCCGCGCGTAAAGCCAGAGAGCTCACCCGTCGCAAATCAGTGTTGGAAAGCGGTTCTCTGCCCGGCAAGCTTGCAGACTGCACCTGGAACGATCCAGCCAAGACGGAAATCTTTCTGGTCGAGGGTGATTCAGCAGGCGGATCCGCCAAACAGGGACGCGAACGATCATTTCAGGCGATCCTTCCGCTCTGGGGCAAGATGCTGAATACGGAAAAAGCCCGCGTGGATAAAGTGCTCAACAACGACAAGATCCAACCGATCATCCTCGCCATCGGGGCAGGCATCGGACAGGATTTTGACGTCAGCAAGATCCGCTATCACAAAGTGATCATCATGGCGGACGCGGACGTGGACGGAGCGCACATTTGCACTCTGCTGATGACCTTTTTCTACCGCTATATGCGTCCTCTGATCGACAACGGAAACCTCTATATCGCCCGCCCGCCTCTTTTCCTCGTGCGCAAAGGCAAACAGAAAAAATATGTCTATACCGAGGAAGAACGCGATGCGGCAGTCGCGGAGTTTGGCGATAAGGGCGTAATGATCCAGCGCTACAAAGGCTTGGGTGAAATGAATCCGGAACAGCTTTGGGAAACGACGCTTGATCCCACAGTCCGCACCATGATCTCCGTCAAGATGGACGATGCCATCGAGGCAGACCGGATGTTCACAATCCTCATGGGCGACGAGGTCGAACCCCGTCGTGCATTCATTCAGGAAAATGCCCGCTATGTCAAGAATCTGGATATCTAAGGAATTGGGAGAGAAATAAATGGACGACCATACCAGAATTATCAACGTACAAATCGAAGACCAACTGAAACAGGCGTATCTGGATTATTCCATGAGCGTGATCGTGAGCCGTGCCCTGCCGGATATCCGGGACGGACTAAAACCATCGCAAAGACGCATCATATTTGCCATGCACGAACTCAATCTTTCACCCGGCGGACACTTTCGCAAATGCGCCAAGATCGCCGGTGACACATCCGGAAACTATCACCCCCACGGCGAGCAAGTGGTCTATCCCACGCTCGTGCGGATGGCGCAACCATGGAACATGCGCTATCAACTGGTTGACGGACAGGGAAACTATGGTTCCATTGACGGAGATCCGCCGGCGGCGATGCGTTATACTGAAGCCCGTCTGCAAAAGATCACCATGGAAATGCTTGACGAGCTGGAAAAAGACACCGTCAAATACAAATCCAACTACGACGAAACGCGCAAGGAGCCTGAAGTTTTCCCCAGCCGCATCCCAAATCTCTTGGTGAACGGATCATCCGGCATCGCTGTGGGCATGGCGACAAACATGGCGCCCCACAACATCGGCGAGATCTGCGATGCCATGATCGCCCTGATCGACAATCCGGAGCTCGAAGCTCAGGATCTGAGACAATACATCGTCGGTCCGGATTTTCCCACCGGTGGCTTTGTCCTCGGTTCGGAAGGGATCAGAGACTATTTTGAAACCGGACGCGGACGCCTCATCATCCGTGGTACAGCGGATCTCGAAACTTCGGAAACCGAGCAGGAATTCATCATCATCCGCTCGATTCCCTACCAAGTGACGAAGACACTTTTGATCGAACGCATCGTCGAATTGGTCAAGGAAAAGAAGATCGAAGGCATTAGCGATATCCGTGATGAATCGGGACGCGACGGCATGCGCCTCGTGATCCAGGTGAAACGCAATCACGACGGTCAGGTGGTGCGCAACCTGCTCTACAAATATACACAGCTGCAAACGACATTCGGGGTGATCAATCTCTGCCTCATTGACGGCATCCCGCAGGTCGTGCCCATGAAGGACATGATCACCAATTTCATTCAGTTCCGTCATGATGTGATCTTGCGCCGCACCTTGTTTGAACTTCGCAATGCGGAAGAGCGTCTGCACATTTTGGAAGGCTACCGGATCGCCCTCGACCACCTGGACGAAGTGATCGCAACCATTCGTGCTTCGCAGACTCCGGCGGAAGCGAATCAACAGCTACAAGAGAAATTCGGCTTATCCGAGATTCAGGCGAAAGCCATCCTCGAGATGAGACTGCAACGCCTCACCGGGCTCGAAAGAGACAAGATCGAACAAGAATACAGCGAGCTGCTGCAAACCATCAACCGCCTGCGCGAACTGGTGGAAAGACGCGAACTCCGCATGGAACTGATCAAGACCGAGACTGTCGCAATCCGTGATAAATTCGGGGATCCGCGGCGCACCACCATCTTGGAAAATTATGGTTCCAGCTTCAACATTGAAGATCTGATCGCGGACGAACTGATGGTGGTCACCATCACTCATGATGGCTACGTAAAGCGCATTCCCATTGATACTTACAAAGTGCAGGGGAGAGGAGGCAAGGGGCTCAATGCTTCGAACCTCAAAGAAGACGACTTCATCCAATATATCTTTGTGGCATCAAACCATTCCTATATTCTGCTCTTTACCGATCACGGCAGATGCCACTGGCTGAAAGTCTATGAACTTCCGGAAGCCAGCCGCACCGCTCGCGGAAAGGCGATAGTGAACCTCGTCAAATTCCAGGATAAGGAAAAGATCCGCGCGTTTGTGACGCTCAAAAACTTCCCCGCGGAACACAATATCGTTATGTGTACCCGCAACGGACTGGTCAAAAAAACCGCGCTAACAGCATTCTCCAGACCCCGCGCTGCAGGTATCCACGCGATCAAACTCATGGAAGGCGACGAACTCATTGATGCGCGCATCTCCGAAGGCAATGACGACATCATTCTCGCAACCAAAAACGGATATTGCAACCGGTTCAACGAGAAAGGCTTCCGTCAGATGGGAAGATACACCCGCGGCGTGAGAGGCATCCGTCTGCGTGACGAGGACTTTGTCATCTCCATGGGCGTGATCTCTCAGGACGACATGATCGAAAACGGTAGTCCCAGCGGAAAGACCATCCTCGCGGTGAGCGAAAACGGTTATGGCAAAAGGACTTCGATCGGTTCATATCCCACCACGCGGCGTGGCAGCAAAGGTGTCATTACGCTCAAAACAACGATCCGCAATGGCCACCTGGCGGCTCTCCTGCTCGTAAACCAAAACGAGGATTTGATGATCATCACCCAGGACGGCATGATCATCCGTCAAAATGTCTCGGACATTTCCGTGATCAGCAGAAACACCCAGGGCGTGCGCCTCATCAACCTCAACGATAAGGACAAGGTGCGAGACATCACCAACGTTCCGAATGAGCCTGAGGATGAAGAGATCGACAAAGAAGTCGAAAAGATCAAATCCGCTCCTCCCATTATTCCGCTGACCACAACGGTCGTGGAAAACGACCTTGATGAAGATGAAATCGAAGATGAGGACATCGATGACGAGGAAGATGCCGGGGACGACGAAGAATAATAGTTCCCAAGACGATAGATCGGCAGGGGACGCGCAGCTTGTGCGTCTCCGCCTTTTTTTTAGGAGATGATCAATGAAAGTCCGAAGCTTTATCTCGATTTCGATACTCTTGTTTGTCCTGAGCGCCTGCATCGTGCGTCCCTACGTGCCGGTGCCGAATCCAGGTTATGGCAGTGAGGATCGCTGGGCTGTGCTTTTGAGCGATTCGCTCGTCATCGCCATTCGCCCTCAAGCATACATCGGCAACGTCCAAAGTATCAACAGCAATTTCTTTGTGCTCTTCCTGAAAGTCAAGAACATCTCCTCAGGCACAGTCAGCTTGCGTAAAAGCTCATTCAACATCATCGTGGAGGACAAACAGCACGATTTCATCCCTCTGGAATTGGTGTTGGGCAGCATGCAGTCGAGCTTTTTCATGGAAAACTATCAAGATCCTTTCGCACTCAATCCCCTTCCTGCGAATTATGATAAAGCCCGCGAGCAGTATTTTGAGGTGCTGAACAATTATTTCAGCTTCGGGGACATCCTGCCGGGAGGAATGAAAGAGGGTTATCTATTTTACAACAGAAACATACACAATTTCAAAAGCTTCAGCGTGGACGCTCTGTTCACCAGGATTCATTTCTCAAAGTAAGTCTGGGTTCCTTCATGTAGCGCAGGATGCCGATCCTGCGGAGGAAAAATCTTAGCTAATCATCGTTTTCGCAGCAATGGCATGCTGCGCTACGTTTCATCCTTGTCACTCAGTTCCATCCAGCGTGACAGCAGCTTTTGGTGATCCTGATTCAGCGTTTCCAGCTCAGTGCTGATCGTGGCATAATCCATGTGGGAGAGGGAATTGTGTTCGCTGCCGAGCATGTTTTCGAGGTCAATGATGCGGTTTTCGATCTCGTCGATCAGTTTGGTGATCTGGTTCAGCTCGCGTTGTTCGTTGAAAGACAGTCCTTTGCGGCTGCGTTTTGGTTTGAGGACGATGGGGTTTTGACGTTCCTCCGCTTCTTCAGTCTGGAATTTCTTCACCAATAAGTAGTCGGAGTAATTTCCAGGAAATTTGCGGATCTCTCCATCCTCGAAGATAAAGAGATAATCCACCGTCCGGTCGAGGAAAAAGCGATCGTGGGAAACCATGATGATGCAGCCTTTGAAGGCATCCAGATAGTCTTCGAGGATTTCGAGGGTGCGGATGTCCAGGTCGTTGGTGGGCTCGTCCATGATGATGAAATTGCTGCCAAACATCAGCGATTTTAATAGATACAGTCTTTTTCTCTCGCCGCCGGAAAGGGCACCAAGCTTTTGCTGCTGCATTTTGCCATCAAAGAGAAAACGCTTGAGCATTTCGGTGGCGCTGACTTTGTTTCCATCCGCGGTGCGAACGACTTCGGCAAATTGGGCGATGTAGTCATAGACGCTGAGCTTGGGGTCGAAGGTGTCGTCATCCTGTTTGTAGTAAGAAAAATCGGTATTCAAGCCCACTTTGATGCTGCCGGTATCGGGAATTTCCTCTCCGGTGATCAGTTTCAAAAGCGTGGTCTTGCCGCAACCGTTGGGACCGATGATGCCGATGCGTTCCTGCGCTTGAAAGATGTGGTCAACGTCCCTGAAAAGCGAAGCTGCGCCATAGCTTTTGCTCAGTTTATGCAGTTCCAGTATGGTTTTTCCCAGACGGGCGGTCATGAAGGAGATATTCAGCTCGGCATTTGAGATCAGGTAGGATTTTGAGATGAGTTCGCGGACGCGGTCAACGTGATTTTTCGGTTTGGAAGTGCGTGCTTTGGCACCGCGGGCGAGCCAGTCGAGTTCCTTTTTTAGCTGTGCCTGACGCCGGGTTTCCTTGCGTTTGATACCCGTCTCGCGCAGCAGCTTTCCGCGTACAAATTCGCTGTAATTGCCTTGATAACAATGCAATTGGCAGTGCTCCAGTTCCCAGATCTGATCGCAGACGGCATCGAGGAAATAGCGGTCGTGGGTGACGAAGATCACGCATTTGTTGAGCTTGGCGAGATATTCCTGCAGCCACTCGATGGTGTCCATGTCCAGATGGTTGGTCGGTTCGTCGAGAATGAGCAGATCGGCGTTTTGCACCAAGGCTTTTGCGAGGTCGGTCTTGCGTCTTTGACCTCCGGAAAGAAGTCCCAGGGCTTTGTCAAATTCCGTGATGCCAAGTTGCGTGAGCACCGCTTTATAGACATAATCCTCCTCGGGATTGACGTCGAGACCGCCGAAGACATGATTCAACACGCTTTCGCGGGGATCGATTTCGGCATCCTGTTCCAGATGGGCGATCTTCAAATCTTTGCGGGTGGTAATATTTCCAGTGCTGGCGCTGATCTGATTGCTGATAATCTTTAGCAGAGTGGATTTACCGGAACCGTTGATGCCCACGATCCCGATCTTGTCGGTTGCGTGAATGCCCACACAGATATTGCGCAGAATGGTCTTATCGCCAATCTGCTTGCTGAGATCATCGATGGTGAGGATCACGTCATTCTGCATTCTGCATTATTCTCCAAGTGAAAAAAAATGGCGTCCCTGAGGCGATTCGAACGCCTGACCTTCACCTTCGGAGGGTGCCACTCTATCCAGCTGAGCTACAGGGACGCGGATCAATGCATGTCTTTTGGGGACGCCGAATCTGTCAACCGGTTTTCAGCGCCGGTCTGCTGTTTCTATCGATACTCGAAGATCATCCATCCGTCTCTGCCCAGGGCGAGCAGGATGAGATCTTTATCCAGTGCGATGTCATAGACTACGGCTTGGGGAAAGATGGTGTTGATGTCCGCAATGCGCAAAGGGTTCTTCACATCAAGGATTTTGACTCCCCCTTTGCCAAGGGCGAGGAAGAGCCGGTCGTCTTTGATCTCCATATCCAGGATGTCGTTGGAAAGGCGGAATTGGTTGACCAAAACGGGGTTGCTCAGGTCGCGAACATTCAGTGCAAGGAGTTCCTTACCGGCCCCAATCCAGATCGTATCTCCGTTTTTGACCAGGCTGCGGGCGTCACTGATCTGATAATTTGTGCCCAGGCTAACGGGAAACTGTTGATCAGTGATATCCACGGTCACCAAGCCAAAATCATTCAGAGCATAGAGATAGGGATATTGGGCATGGAAATCTCTGATGCCCCATTTCTCGGAAAAGGTGGATTTGATCTCTCGCAGCCCCCCGCTGCCGATATAGATGAAATCGATGCCGCGATAACGGTCGGCAACGTAGAGCATCGAACCTTCACGGGTGATTTTGTCGCCCAAAATAGAGTTGGTAAAATAGATTCTGCCATAGCTATTGAGCGAATCGATGCTGACGATGGTGTTCGATGCTTCTTGACTGCAAAAGAAAATGTAGTTATCGCTCATCACATTGATGTCTTCAATCAAGGCGGTGGAAAGAAAGCCTGCTTCCATGCGCGGTTGCCAGGGATTGAAGATGGTATAGATCCATAGCTGGTTTTGGCTTCGGGCAAAGACTTGGTTTTCCGTCACCTCGATGGCGAGGGCATTGATGCCTTTGATGTGGGCAAGCTGGTGCAAGTATTTGTTATCAATAGCGTTGGCACAGAGGATCAGAGCAAAAAGCATGAGGCAGAGAATAAGGATTCTTTTCATGGCGCTACTCCAGGATATCTTTGATAATGTCCTTGGATTTAATGCCTTCCGCTTCGGCAGCGAAAGAAACGAGAATGCGATGAGTGAGTACCGGCTCTGCCACGGCGCGAACGTCATCTTCGGCGGGAGTGAGCCTGCCGTCGAGAGCGGCTTTGGCTTTGGCGGCAATGATCAGATATTGTGAAGCGCGAGGTCCGGCACCCCATGAAACCCATTTTTGGATGCTTTTTTCGGCTTCCGGATTGCTGGGACGCGTCCTGCGAACGAGTTTGACGGCATATTCGAGCACGTGTTGGCTCAAGGGCATACTGCGCACTGCGTTTTGATACTCGATGATCTGGGAAGCGGATAAAAGGGGACTGGGACTGTCCAATTCTGCGCCGGTGGTGCTTTTAACTATCTGCAGTTCTTCATCATAGCTGGGATAATCGATGTTGATATAGAGCATAAAACGGTCAAGCTGAGCCTCGGGCAAAGGATAGGTGCCTTCCTGCTCAATCGGGTTTTGGGTCGCCATCACGATGAAGGGCAGATCGAGCTGCCAAGTGTTGTTTCCGCTGCTGACGTGATATTCCTGCATCGCTTGTAAAAGCGCGGCTTGGGTCTTGGGGGGTGTGCGGTTGATTTCGTCCGCCAGGATGATATTGGCAAAGATGGGTCCCTTGATATATTGAAACTGTTTCATGTCTCCGCCGGCGCTGGAGATCAGGATGTCCGACCCTGTGATGTCCGAAGGCATCAAATCTGGGGTGAACTGGATCCTGCCAAACGAGAGATTCAGCGCCTTGGCGATCGTCGAAATTAATAATGTTTTGGCAAGCCCGGGAACGCCTTCGATGAGCATATGCCCGTTGCCGAAAAGCCCCCAGAGCACTTGCTCGACGACCCTGTCCTGTCCGATTATAGTCTTGCGAATCTGCGCCAACAGATTTTGCTTCACATCTTTCAATTCACCAATTCGCTGCACCATAAGGTCGCTATTCATAAATCTTGTCTCCTTTAAACACCGCTTTTAAAATCTGATGTCCGCTCAGCCCGATGGCAAAGAGCCCGACTCCGCTCATCAACAACGCGGTCAATACGTGAGCGAATGCCATAATTACTGAGGCGTCTGCTGTTGTCAACCCAAATCCGATGGAAAAGATGATAATCATCATCCATTCGTTGCTGCCAAGCTGAGCCGGTGGCTGGGGCAGTGCATAGGACAGGTTTATCAGGGTATAGCCAAACAACACCAGGGCAAAGGGATAGCTGATGTTGAAAGCCTTGAAGATCAGGAAGAAATAGAGTCCGTCCAGCATCACGCCCAATGCGGTTAAGAGTATTGCGATCACGAGATTCAACCAATGATGCTCAAAGATATTCAGCCCCTGGATAAAGAGCTCGATATATTGATTCGCCTTGGCTCTGATCTTTATCGGCAACCATGAAAAGAGCTTTTGCAGCAGGTTCACGACTCCGCTTTTGCGTCTGGCGGCAAAGAGGATGATGCCCAAAGAAACAAGGAATACGAGCCCCAGCAGCAAAAGCAGAACAGTCATCGCCGTGGATACCTTCACGCTGACAAAGGGGATCAAGATCAGAATGAAAAAGATGGCGATGGTATCGAAGGACTTATCGATGAAGATCGAAGGCAGCACTTTGATCATGCCGATATCGTGATTGCGTTTTACAAACCAGGCTTTGACCACTTCGCCAAGACGGATAGGGATCATATAGTTCACAAAGTTTCCGCCCATGCTATAGAGCCAGGTGCGAATCAGCGATACGCGGCATTGATTGCGCAGGATGATGTTCCAGCGCACCGAGCGGACAAAATATGCGCTGAGATAGATTAGTGCAGCGATGATCACATAGTTGATCCGCACTTGTTTGATGGAAGCCAGAAGTTCTGCCGGATCGATGTAGTGAAACCACATGACCAGCAGTCCGATGCCGATCAGGCTGCCGAAGATGATGGAATATAATCGTTTACGGGGCATGATACTGATTTCGACCGACGTCAACGAGGACGGAACAGCATGTAATAATGATGCGCCCAGACGCGCTTAAAACATTGAGGAGCCCGTCTTTCCAACCATGAATAGCGCATCATCCCGGCAGCGAATCCTTGATCAAGCCCACGATAATAATCCAGGATGGAAACCGGCTTGGATATGCTACTCTGTCTGTTCTTATCGATACTGTTTTTCAACACGTTACCGAGGATTGGCAGCTTGCCGAGATAGTCTTCTTTGTTCATGCCGATATCGGGCCAGAGCGGACAATCAAATAGTGCCGAATCGCTCAAGTGCCAGCCCAGTTTGGCAAGGATAGCGATGATCGAAGCAGGATCGATATGATCGATGTGCAGATCAGGATAAAGCTCAGGCGTATAGCCCTTTAGCTGTCCCTTATAGCCGATACCGCTTTGATTCGGCACGCTGATGAAGATCGCTTTGCTGCTGATTCTGGAAAGGTCGGTGAGATACTGTTTCAGATCACGCACAAACCATAGCGCCGAAAAAGAAAAGGAGAGATCAAAGCTTTTATCCGCATATTCGAGATGCAGATAATCAAGGTTGAGTTTTGCGGTTAAAGGCTGTTTCAATTCCTGCCAGAGAGATTGTATCAGCTTGAGCCGATCTGGGTCGTGATCCTCGAGTGTGATATCTATTCCTCTGTCCGCCAGATGGATAAGGTTGATACCGCTGATCCCCGTGAACCCGAAAGAGGGAGTTTCGATGGCGCTTTTGATATCAAATCGGTCAACGACTTTGTCCAGAAGGTTGTTCAGTATAACTCTTTCATACGAAGAGCCAAGCCCCTCATGCGGAATGCGGAAATACTTCTCCCAATCGTTAATTATGGGGATCGCCATTTTTCCCCTGATAATCGTCGATGCAGATCTGAATGCCGGGAATGGTGAAAGTCTCCTCCAGTCCCATCAGTTCATAAGCGTCGCGCACATAATAGAACCAAGAGCGCGAGATCAATTGAAAGCGGCTGACCCACAGCTCGTTTTTGATCACACGGGTGATGCTTTCTCCGAGATGGAAAAGCCGATGATCGAGTTTCAGATATGGAGGATAATTCTTGCCGTGCAATTGACGCGAGATGAAATTGACCAGATCGAAAAGCGCCACCGGTTCGCGATCGGCAACATTGAGCGTGAGCCCCGGTTTGAAATCGTTTTCCAGCAGCCATACAAAGGCGCTGGAGATCGTATTGATATGGCAGAGATGAATCCACACGCGTTTGTTGCTGACCATGAAATGAAACTTATCCACCATTGCCACGAGCTGGTAGGGAAAGCCCTTGTCGCCTTTGCCATAGGTGATCGAGGGACGCAGGATAGCTGCGGAAAGCCCGTTTAACACGGCACGATTGATCACTTTTTCGCACTCGATCTTGGTGAAATGGTAATAGTTATCAGGGTTGCGATCGCTTTCATTGTTTGCCGGAAGCTCGTTTGGGATGGCACCAAAGACTCCCACGGAAGAGCAAAACAGCAGTTTCGCTTTCCTGGCAACGCAGTATTCGACTATTTGTTGGGTGGAAAGCAGATTGGCGGCGAGATATTCCTGCCGGGAGAATCTTCTCCCACCGCGCAAAGCGCCGATGTGCACGACGAAATCAAACTCGTTCTCCCACAGATAGTTCTTCAGGTGTCTGTTATCCGCCAGATCGAGCTCTATGATGTTCACTTCGCCAACGAATGATGCAAAGCGATCAACTCCGGTTTGAGGTCTCACCAAAGCCGTGATCTCGAATCCCAGTTTTTTTGCCAGAATCTCTTTGAGGACGGCTTTACCGATCAAGCCGGTGATTCCGGTTATCAGCAGCTTAGGCATTTAGGAAAAAACTCTTCGCCACAAGCTTTTCTTGCGGTGTTTGTGACGGGGGCGCTCCACTTGGACATATCGATAGGGAATGCTGTGATTTTCCAAAATAGCGTGCGGGTATTTCTGCGTCAGCAGTTCGACGGTATAGCCATCCGTTTTTTTTGCCAGCAGTTCCAAAGCGGCGAAATAAGATCCATAAGATCCGCGGACATGATCGTCCGAGCCCAGAAAGTGCACCCAGCCGTTTTCCACCAGGGTCCATGCCGTCTTACGAACTTTCTCACCATAGAAGCCAAGCAAACTGGATGCGTTCACTTGCAAATAGACGTTTTTATCGATCAAGTCTCGCGCCTCTGTGGGTTTGCGCATGATGCTGACATAGCGTTCTGCATGAGCCAACACGGGCTTGATACCCTTGCGCAGCAGAGGAAAGACGTTTGCGTAGAAATCGCTCGGCAGTCCATTAAGCTCGGATTCCAGCAGCACGTAATCCGAATCTCCCAAATATAGCCCCTTTGCCACAATGTCATCCAGGATACCCGGTTGTAAAAATATCTCAAACCCAGGATGGAGCATGATATTCATATCCGCGGCAGAAACCGCAGCGCTCAGCTCTTCAAACCTGGCGTCATAAACATCGCGCGAGTATTCATAGTGCCCCTTGAAATAGTGCGAGGTGAGAAACACGTGCTCAATTCCGCCTTCAGCCATCAGACGAAGCTGTTTGACCGATTTGTCGATATCATCGGAGCCGTCGTCCAGCTTCGGGATGATATGGCAATGAACGTCGATCATCGGATCAGGGAAGCCTCTCTTGGATCATCTGAATGAATTCTACGAGGACATCGTTGTTTGCGAAAGGTTTTATCATCCTCACAGATTCTTCCAAAGTGTGTTCCGCCAGTTTTCGCGCTTTATCGAAACCCAAAAGCGCTGTATAGCTTGTCCGGGAAACTGGCACATAATCATCGGAAAAATCGAGCCCTTCGCTGCCGCGGCTATAATCTGCAATGATATCCTCGATCATTTGATAGGTGATGGCGAGGTTCATGGCATAGGTATTCATGATCTGACGGACATTCTCATCTGCGCCGGCAAGCATGCATGCGATATCTGCGGAGGCTTGTAAAAGTGAACCTACCTTTTTCATGTCGATATAGCGCAGGGTGTTGATCTTCATCATTTTGCGCTTGCTTTCAAGGTCAACCGCCTGCCCGCCGATCATGCCATAGGATTTGCTGTAATTGGATAAAATGCGGATCGCTTCGACCGCTTTCTCGGAATCGGCGAGATTGCCCAATACTTCAAAGGCGAGCGTATAGAGCGCGTCCCCGGTGAGGATGCCGATAGTGTTGTCATATTTGATGTGCAGAGCCTGATTGGAGCGTCGTTCATTTTCGTTCATCACCATTGGCATGTCGTCATGAACGATAGATGCGTTGTGCACCAATTCGACCGCCACGGCAGCCAGGACGGCATCGCCGAGTCCTTTATTTTTCTTGAAGCCGCTAAGCATCTCATAGATGGATACCAGCAACAGCGGACGCCAGCGTTTTCCGCCTGAGAATATCGCGTAGTTCATAGCGGATTTCAGCATCACGGCTTGTCCTTGCGCAGGAACGATAAATCGTTTTAAGCCTTGCTCAATCAGCTCCAACCTGGTCTCAAAATACTTCTGTAACAGCAATTGAAACTCCCTTGTTCTATTTAAACCGGTATTATACCAGCATAGCTTTCCTTACTATAAACAGCGCGATATTGTCAAGTTTTTTGTTTCTGTATTTTACATTTGCGGTTGAGAGACTGTTCAAAAACCATCACCATTCTACGCTGCTTTACCAGAGCACTTGGAGAATAAGTGGTCTAAGTGCTTCCAATTCACATTTTCTTGACAGATTTGGGAGATGTTCAGATTGGCAATCAGCGATTGCTCATGCATG
>JAUYAR010000007.1 GCA_030693415.1 Candidatus Cloacimonadaceae bacterium
TATCCTACGGACTGGTCATTCGCTTCCAGTTGCTCTCCACCCCACCTCACGGTGACGCAGTTACCTTCGGCTACAGAGTTTTAACGGTGCTCTGAACAGGACTTTCACCTGTCTGATATGTATCGCTCACAGGCGCACGAATTACCGACGTCTCCGTCGGTTCCTGTCCGCAGGATGTTTTACCGATCGGCCATGTTGATCGCTGCTGTCGCCGACGGGGACGTCGGCGTTCCATGAGATTATGGAAGCCAAACTCTGATTCGGCTATGAATAATTAATTTGTGCGCAGCGGAATAGCTCTGCGATCAGCGCTATGAACCCATGCCACCGCAACGCTCGTCGGATATGCGTTTATGGTATCAAGCGTAAGACTGTTTTCATGCGAAAAAATATGGGATAACCTACTCGGATCAACCCCTCTATTTTGGCACTTTTTCCGATACCGTATCATGTCTGCCATCATGCTTTCTCGTTTATACAGCTTTTATTATGCCATAAATCTTGGCTACTGTCGCCGAAGGGATAAAGCCCCTTCGTGTCGCCGACGGGGACGTCGGCGCTCCATAAACGGCGTTCCTTGATATGGAATTACCGACGTCCCCGTCGGTTCTTGTCCGCAGGATCGGTTACAGATTTGTGGCTGGTTACAGATATGTGGATCAGTTATAGATATGTGGGTGTGTCATGTTGATCGCTGCTGTCGCCGAAGGGATAAAGCCCCTTCGTGTCGCCGACGGGGACGTCGGCGCTCCATGATACGAAACTGTATCACTCATTGAATAGTGGCAAAGATTACCTCAGTGAGAAGGTGCGGAACTAACAAATTAGCTCAATACTAAGGAAAATGCAGAAAAAAATATGTATGGTTCACCGGCCCACCAAGCGCTAAAGTCGAACAGGTAACACATATACGGGGTGTTGTGGAAAAAAATGAACACTCATGTTGAAAATAATCACAAAATAATTCTTGACAGAATATCCAAGTCCATTATCTTGTAGCCAACGCTATATAACAAAACCCCAAAAAAAAGGAGAATACTCATGGGAACACAACAAATTCTATTGATCGTACTGAGCGTCATCATCGTCGGCGTAGCGATCGCTGTCGGCATCACCATGTTTAACAACAATGCCTACAACCAAAGCAGAAGCGCGGTTGCGGCAGAACTTAGTTCTTATGCTTCACAAGCAGTCCAATGGTACAAAACTCCTGCCGCACAAGGCGGACGTGGAGACGTTGCTCTTGTTTCCGGTCAGCAAGGCACAGTTGCAGCGTTTATTGGATTTACAGGCGGAAGCCTCTCAACCCCGAGCGGAACGTATCAAGTTACGACCACCGGCGACAACGTGGTTACTATGCACGGTTTGGGTAAAGATGCCAAGGGCACAAACTTTGCCTTGGGTACCACTGTTATCACTTTCCCTGCCGGAACAATTGTGACCACGATGGGCGAAGCTGCTGCTCTACCCACTATTGGCGGTTGATAACCACTCAATTTGACAATGTAAGAAAAGTGGACTGGCCGGATAATTCGGCCAGTCCAGAATTTCCAGAAAGCACCGCTGTCCGCATTTCTATGACCATGGTTTTGTCGGGCAGTATTTTTGTTTAATGGAGCATGAATGATATTGGAATACCGTTTCAAGGGATTCAGCCCGCAGGGAAAACTGGTGCAAGGTACCTTCACAGTTGGTTCCCGGAAAGAGGCAAAGCAGCATGTAGCCGGTCTTTCCGCCAAATACCAGATACGCATCGACAGTTTGGAAAAGAAACGGGATTTTCTTTACAGAGTTATCGTTCCCGGCAAAAAACCGTTCAAGGGCAGGCAATCCGCGTATTCCGAAGAAGAGGTGGCTGCGGCTCTTACGAAAATGGGCTATCATCAGTTCAAGGTCAATCCGGTGCTTTTCGATCTACCCTTGCGTCCCGGCTCCGCGGACGTGATGATGTTTATCAAGCTTAGTGCCACGATGCTGCGGGACAAGATGAATTTTGGCAAGATACTGGAGATGTTAGCGGAGGAGCAAACCAACCGCGCGATGAAAGAGGCGCTCACGCAGATCGAATCCCAGCTCAAATCCGGAGCCGAGGGGAAAGAAGTGTTCATGCGTTTCACCCATATTTTTGGTAAATTTCCCGCTTTTATGTTGGGACTGGCAACCCGCAGCGGAAACATGGCGGAGATTTTTGACGCTACAAGTAAATTCATTGAGCGGGACATGGAGATCAAAAAGAACATCAAGAAGACCCTGATCTCTCCGATGTTTGCAGTGTTTGCCACGATCGGAGCCCTGCTCTATTATGTGATCAAAATCTTCCCTGCCACGGCGGAGATATTTTTGAAATACGACATGCCGCTGCCGCCGATGACCAAATTTACCCTTGAAATGAGTGATTGGCTGAGCAAGCTGTGGTGGCTGATTCTGATCTTGTTCCTGACCCCTGTCGTCATCATCTGGCGTTGGTGGAGCACCCCCGAGGGAAGGATCTGGCGAGACAAACACATCGTCAAGCTGCCCATTGTTGGTCATTTGATCCACAAATCCAGCATCGAGATCTTTTACCGGGTTTTTGCCACGATCTATGCGGGTGCAGGGGATAACATCGAAACGATCAAGACTGCCTCTGAAGCCTGCCGCAATGCCTGGATGGAAGACCGGATCAAACGCGTCACGATTCCGTTGATGCTCAAAGAGGGCGAAGCTTTTGTGCCCGCCATGGAAGCCGCGGGAATCTTCACCCGGACATCTCTGACCCGACTGCGCACCGGGCAGGAAACAGGAAACATCCTGCAAGCCGCGCAACAGATTGCCACTTATTATGAAGCCGAGACCACCTATAAAATGAACACCCTGATCGAGTATGTCCAGACCATTGTGGGGCTCTTTATCGCCATCGCGATCACTGCCCTGACGGTCGTCTCGTCTGAAATTGCCACAATCGCGCCGCCGACAATGTAAGGACGAAATGGCAGTATTAAACAAGTTCGGAAAATACCTGGTTGAGAACGGATATTTCGATAATGACCTGGTGTGCAGAGCCACGCTCAAGATGAACGACTATGGAGAAAGCTCCGCTTCTTCGCTGGCGCGGATACTGGAGCAGGACTTTTTAGTTCCCCACGACAAGGTCTATGAGGCATTATCAAAGCTTTATGCATTTCCGGAAAAATCAATCGACGTCGACGCGCTCACGGACGCGCAGATAATCGGCTGCAAAGAGATCCTCAAGAAAATCCCCGACGACTTTAAGAAAAAGCTTTTTTACAACAAGATTTTCCCCCTCGGCATACAAGACGGCAATCAGGAAGCTCTGACGCTGCTGGCATCGGACCCCACCCACAAACTCCTCCAGGAAATAGCCACCAACACCCCATACAAAAAATATGAGATCTATTGGAGTCAGCAGAAGACGATCGAAGATCTGATCAACCGGATCGCCCCCCAGCAAAATGAGTTTCTCAAGCTCCTCGAAGAAGCGGGACAAGTGCTGGAGGACATGGACAAAGGGGAGGACAACCTGAACGAACAGGCTCTGGATGATGAGATCAACAAGAGCCTGCTGGTAAATCTCTTTGAGGGCGTTCTGATTGAGGCAGTGCGCCGCGATGCCAGTGACGTGCACATCATCCCCTGTGGCAAAACCTCTGTGGACATCTTCATCCGGGTGGATGGCAAATTGCAGCTCTGGCACCGGCAGGAAGGCACCGCTCCGGAAGCCCTGTCCGCGGTGGTCAAAGATCGCTCCATCGGAGTGGACCGCTTTGAACGGGATACCGCGCAGGACGGATTTGCCCAAAGACTGGTGGACGAGCATCTGATCCGGTTCCGCATCTCGATCCTGCCGATAGTTTCTCAGGAATTTGAACGCCGCTTTGAAAGCATTGTCATCCGTGTGATCGACGACCGCAAGGTGATCACGGATTTCCGTAAGCTTGGTTTTCAGGAGCAGGCACAGCGTGAGTTTCTCAAATCGATCAACACTTCCAAAGGTATCGTGATCGTGACCGGTCCCACCGGCAGCGGAAAGAGCACGACACTGATGGCGGCTCTGCATCAGGTGATCAATCCCACGATCAACGTCCTCACCTGCGAAGACCCGGTGGAATATGTGATCCGCGGAGCACGGCAGCTCAAGATCGGACACAAATTGAACTTTGATCAGGCGATCCGCGCCATCCTCAGACACGATCCGGACGTGGTGATGGTGGGTGAGATCAGGGATAAAATCACTGCTGATATCGCGGTAAAGCTTGCCAATACAGGTCACTTAACATTTTCAACTTTGCATACCAACGACGCGCCGTCCGCCATCACCCGTCTGTATAAGATGGGGGTGGAGACCTTCCTGCTGGCATATTCGATCAATATCATCATCGCCCAGCGCCTGGTGCGCAAGCTCTGCATACACTGCCGCCGTCCGCTTTCCAAAGAGCATTGGGAGGCGGCAATCACGATGGGGTTCACTCAGGCGGAGCTGGATCAGGGTATCGTCAATGAGGCGGTTGGCTGTCCCAAATGCCATCATGGCTTCAAAGGCAGGGTCAATATCTCCGAGGCGCTCTATTTTTATCCGGAAGTGCGCAATGAGATCATGCGCTCGATCCAGGACATCGATGAAGAACGCATCCGCGAAGTGGCGGAGAAAAAGGGGATGCTTTCCATGCGTCAATCCGGACTGGACCGCATTCGTGAAGGACTCACGGACATGACAGAAGTGCTCTATGCCACATCGGAGGATTAGATGAACCTGATGGAAATGGTGCTGGCGCTTTTTGCCGTGGTCTTCTTCTCCACGGTGGCGATGATGTATAACCGCGCCACCATGAACCAGACCGATCTTTTGATCAATGCCAATCAATATGTGCAGGCTTCTCATCTTTCGCACTCGATATTGGACGAAGTGGATGCCAAGCTGTTTAGCCGCCAATTGGCTTTTGCCGCAGTGAAACCCAATTATAACACCACCCGCACCCTCGATTTGGCACATACCGGCGGAAGATATATCCTTGTCATAAACACCGTTGAATGCGACAGTCTCGGCACTCCGGTTTCGGTGGTTCCCATAAACAACATTTACTTGCGTGTGCGGGTTAGCACCAGCACCAGTGGACTCAGAACTCCCGTGGTCATGCAGCGCGTTTACACAAAAACGCATCTGAACATCTGATGAGCTTTTTCATCGACATCATCGGATCATTCATCATCGGCGGCATGCTGCTAATGATGATGATCACTTTTCAATATCAGATGCAGGAATCCGCCGATCGCGCGATGTATATGAAAGAAATGGTGGATCACATGGATCAGGCGGCTGTGAAGCTAAACAGCGTGATCGCTCTGGCGGGCATCGGATATCCGGTGACGGAGTCAGTGATTCATGCCACGGCGGACAGCCTTGTCTTCAGGACATATTGGAACTATCAAACCGACCAACTGGCATTGATTCCGGTGACGCTTTCGATCAAGCTTTCGCCGGTGCCTTCGCCCTATGGCTATGCGGCGGTGATTCGTCAGGACGGAGTGCCATTGAATGATTTCGGCTATCTGTTTTGGATCGATGGGCTCACCTTGAGATATTTTGATCGAAACGACATCGCTACTACAACCGCAGCAAACGTTCGCAGCGCGGAAGTCCGGCTTTTCTTTTTCCGGACAGCGCCCCGGCATGGCAGCAAAGTGATCCGCAACCGTTTGCAAGTGAAATGTTTCTTTATGAATGCCTACATGCGCGGAGCCTGAGGAGGTGAACCATGGGTAGAAGCATGCTGATCGTAGTATTACTGACAAGCACACTCTATGCGGGGATCATGATGTCCATGCAGCGCAGCCTGTTTTCGCTGCCGGATATCGTGAGCCGCAACATGTTGCAAAAACAGGCGGAAAGCGTGAGCGACTATGCTCTGCGCACCGCCGTGAGAAACTCTGTCTCTCTCGGCATGCAAGCCAGCCCGGCTTCCGTGACACAATGGACGGTGCGCTATACCAATTTCAATGTCCAAAACTGCAAGATCGACAGTATCAAATACTCATTTGTGGAAACCGCAAACCGTTATCGTGCCCAATCCTATGTGCGTGGCAGCCTGATGGGAAGGACAATCCAATACCCTGCCGAACTGGCATTTAACTTTCCCCTGATTCATATAGTGGGTAATCCAAATTGCTTTTATATGGAAATGAATCAACCGCAGTTCAATCCTTCCGAGCACTTCAACCAAGTGGACGATAGCTCTCCGAATGAGAACGATGGCTTGTTTTACGGTGACGTCACTACTCGCCCAATGGGACAGGGAGTGGACGGCTGGAAATGTGCCAGTTTCGGCTCCGCGGGAGGATGGATCACCCATCCCGGCAACGCGAGCATGCAAGTGAATTCAAACTTTTCGGTCGTATCTTTTGCCAAGATCAGAGCCGGTCACCCGGCGGCGACCATCATCTGGTTGGCTTCCGATCCCTTTGATAAGAATACCCCCTATACCGATGTCAACGGGGTCTATCATCCCGGGCAAAATCTGCGTTTCAAGCCCACCTTGGGAATCTGGTTTGAAAGCGGAAACATGCATTTTACCGCAGTCAACACAGCGTTCAATGCGGTTACTGTCTCCATCCCCTTCACACCGCAAGGTCAGTGGCCGCATAATAGTGATGCTTGGGTATTTTTTGGCTTGACCTATAGCAATGGTATCCTCAAGGCATATATCGACGGTGTGCTGCTGGGAACAAACTCGGCTGGGTCACCTCATCCGGCGATCACCAATACCTACGGCTACAGCATCGGACGCCGGGACGTGCGCAACTGGGATGGAACCACCATTGCACATCAGTATATGTATGGTTTATTGGATCAGATCGGGCTATACAACAGGACTTTGAGCGATGCCGAGATGGCGGGGTTCCGCAATCAGGTGCTCGCGCCGGCAAATATACAATATATCAGGGATTAGAGGAGATATCGATGGAAAGCGAACATAGCAAACTTATGCATTGGTGGTCTTTGGTGCGGTGGTTCATGGTGGTGGTGCTGTTTTCGATCGGGCTCTTACATATCAATTTTGCCGAGACGATGGTGGAGAGCATGGTGTTTTTTACCGTGTTTGCCGGAGTGGTGTGTCTGAATCTGTTTTTCCAGTTGCAAAGCAACGTTGAGAAGAAATGGTTGAAGCTTTTTCAAGTGGCGCTGGATATCGTTTTTGCCACAATCCTGGTGCATCTGACCGGCGGACTGAACAGCTATTTTGTCTGGGTTTACCTGATCGCGGTGATCACAGCTTCACTCACCATACCCAAGGTGGGTGGCGTCTTTGCCGGTTTGATCGGCAGCCTGTGTCTGATGGTGCTGATCTCCATGTATCAAAACGGAATCCTTCAGCAGACCGAACCCAATGCCTTGGACGCGACCGCCGCCATCATCTATATCCTTTCATATACAGGGCTCTTCAGCGCAGTGGCTTTCATCTCCGGTTATCTGAACGAGTATTTGCACAAATACAGCCGGCTGGAGAAAGAGCTAAGAGAATGCAAACAAAGCACACAGCAAGCGCTTGCCGATGCCGGCAGAGCGGCAGTATGGAAAGCATCACTACAGCGCATGATGAGGGTATTGGAGGATATTCGCCACATCAAACACGATATCAACACGCCCTTGTGTGTGATCACGCTTTCTCTGGCAAGGGTTAAACGCCTTGGCATGGAACTCAACAACGATGGCTTGCAAAAAAGTAATAACGAGATCACGGAAGCGGTGAATAAGATCAGCAGCATTCTCCTGCGGGTGGACAACCTGAATCAGCAGATGACACAATTGGCAATTGAGGAAGAAAAGCATGAATAAAAGAATATTGGTCGTGGACGACGAGCAGAACATCAGGGACATTATCAGCGAGTTTCTCAGTGAAACCGGCTATCAAGTCAAGGTGGCGGTGGATGGCTTGGACGCGCTCGAGAAGATCCAATATGAACAGTATGATCTCTATATCATCGATGTGTTCATGCCACGGATGGACGGCTTGCAATTGGTGGAAAAGCTCAAGGAGATTCAACCTCTGGCGGTGGTCGTCATTGTGACCGGTTTTTCCAGCATCGACGTCGCCATCAAAGCTATCCGCAAAGGAGCATACCATTATCTGACCAAACCGATCCAGGCGGACGAACTGATCAAGGTGGTGGAATCCGGCTTAAAATACTCTGCGGAACTCAAAGAAGAAGCCGCAGCCGATCATCTCGATGCAGCCGATAAAATAACCGACCAACAACTACTGCGGGGATTCAGCACGGAGCAGCAGAAGGATTTTCGTATGATCGGCACAGTGAACCACTATGGTCCCGGAGACCACATCCCGTTGGATGAGGAAAACGGCTCCATGATCTGGATTGAAAGCGGCAGGATAAACGTCTATCACAACAAAGCCATCGTCGATACAATCCAGGAAGGAGAGATCTGGGGAGAGGAAACCTTCATCAATCCAGCAGCGGCTTTTACTCGGCTGATCGCCCAATCCGAAGTGCAGGTTCGCCAGTTTAAACGCAAACGCATCATCGAGTTCTTTACCTACAACGACGAGATGGTCACCAAACGCTATATGATCAACTTGATCCAGAGCATCTATTTGAAATGGCGCAAATCGATCTATAAGATCGGTCTATACAGCGGCTTCACAGCGGATAAACAGGATAACTGAAGAGGATTGAGATGGCATTGAGTTTCTGTGAAGAGATGCGGGCGCATCTTTCTGAATCGATCAACGGGGTTGAACTGACCCAGGGGATCAACGCCTGGCTCTATGATAAACCGGATCAGCAAATCGAAGCAAGACACTTACTACATACCTGGTTAACCAACATGCAGGCTCAGAATGCCTCAGACTTGGATTTTGGCGCTCCCGGCAGCAAAGCACAGGTGTGGGTTCGCGTCTATGGCGTGAAAAAACCGGTCGGGGAATATGGGCAGATTTCCAGCTTGGAATCAGCCGCCATGATTCTCTCCTGGTTGAGTAAAAATCAGAAACAGATCCTCTTTCGGGATATGAGCGTGGATTTTTCTCTCTCTACTCAGATCGGCGATCTGGAAGCCAGGTTCCGCGGCACGGCATACTATGACCGCGGCTACCTGTGCGCAAACTTCAGACGCATCAACGAAAAGCTTTTGACCATGGAGAGCCTTGGAATTCCCAAGCCGATCTCAGATCGCATGAACCTGAAAACGGAAAAATCCGGACTGATCCTGATCACCGGTATTACCGGCAGTGGCAAAAGCACCACGCTTGATGCCATTATCGACATGAATAATAGGCAAAACAACGCTCATATCGTCATCATCGCCCATCCTATCGAATATGTCCACGAATCCAAGCTCTGTCTCGTGCGGCACCGCGAAGTCGGGGTGGACGTCCGTTCCTTCGAACATGGCGCAGTAGAAGCCTTGCGCCAGGATCCGGATATCATCATGGTGGGCGAAATGCGCGATCCGCAGACCATATCCACAGTGTTAGAGATCACCGATAGCGGACACAAGGCGTTCACCACTCTGCACACCAGCTCCGCCATCGACAGCATCCATCGCATCATTGCCGAGTTTCCGGCAGAAGAGCAAGAACGCATCCGCAACCGTCTGGCGGACGTCCTCAGCGTCACCATGTCTCAAAAACTTGTTCCCACGGTGGACAACAAGCTGGTGATGGCAAAGGAGATACTCTCCGTGGACAGCAGCGTGCAAGCCGCCATCCGAAACAAGAACATTGGCGAGATCTACCAGATGATGATCGAAGGCAAACGCTATGGTATGTGCACTCTGGAACAAGACTTGCAAGAGCTATTTAAGCGCGGGATCATCACCAATAAGACCGCCATGAATTATGCCAACAACAAGAAACGTATGCTGCAACTGCTGTCTATATAGCAGAAACCTATCATAGGAAAAGGGGAATTATGGCAAAGCACCCTAAACAAGCTTTTGGGATAGCGGAGGACGGACAAAACCTCCGCCTCGTGCACCTGCTAAGGGATCGTGCCCAGGTCTATCTGCTGGGCATGGATCGTATCGAGATGGATCGATCCCTCTATCACTTCACCGAAGAAATCGCTCCTCCGCCCGAATTGGGAAAGGACGGCTGGGACGAAAAGGGAGACGAGCCCGGAGAAATTACGCTCGGAGAATTTGATTCCGGCTACGCCACGGAATTCAAGCTGAGCCCCTGGGAAAACATGCTCAATTCCTATGATCTGAAGCATGGCGCGCTTGCCATCAACGTGAACGACGAAAAACTGATCAGGTCGCTCGATGTTGTTAAACGCAAGGTGTTCCTATTTGGTATTTTGTGGTTTAACGACCAGAAAAGAGGCGGGTCAACCGATCCATTCTATTCAAAGAGGGCGATAAAGAAATTTGCCAAGACGCATCTGAGCCCTGATGAATACAAAGCAAAGGATTGGCAAGGCAGCCACGTCTCGGTGAACGAGATTCCCCAGTTTTGGTTTCATCGCGGAAACAACCGACTGCTGAACCTCCTTGATGATCATGCGCGCAAGCATAAACTGCACCTGTTTTACCAATTGGCGGATGCCAACGACATTGCGCTGACGGACTATTTTCGCATTCACGATCCCCATGAAACAAAACGCACGCTTCTGGTCTATCTCGGGCAGGATTACCGCAAAGCCTTTCTCTTTGAACATGGGGTTTGGACAAACACCCTGCCGCTCCAGATCACTCATAAACAACCGGAGCCGGATATCATCTATTCAAAGCTGGCGTTGGCGCTGGATAGCGCTCAGTTGAGCGATCCAGACCAGATCGTGCTGTGCGGGGATCTTGCCGACAAGGAACTGCTGGAATATCTCAAAAAGCAATACGCAGATGAAACGGTGAGCATTCTCACCTTTCCAAACATCGTGATCAACAACGAGAGTGCCGAGCTTTACGACGCTTTTTATTTTTCCCAATTCGCGCTACCCATCGCACTGGCATACAAAGCCTTGTATCCGGATGACGGGCGCTGGACGTTGAGCAATTTCCTGCCACACAAAACCATTGAAGGGCAGAAAACCTTCAAGATCGCCTGGCACGGGATAATGATCCTGATCGCCATCTTTGCCATCGCGTTTCTCGGCACCATTGCCATCCTGAAAATCAATCAGGAGTATAGCCAAGCCAAGGCTAAAAAAAGGGACCAGGACTTCACTATTGCCCGGCTGCGGATCGAAGCTGCGGAAATCCAAAAGATTCGTGCTGATCTCGAGCTGCAGCAAAAAAACATCGAAGTGATGCGAACTCTCCTGGAAAACAAAAACCCCTGGACGCATCTATTGGAACTGATCAATCGCAAGTTTGCCCAAAAACCGGTGAGTTGGCTCACCAATCTGCGTCTGGAAAGTGGCAGGCTCGGCATCAGCGGAAACACCACAAACCGGGATAACATCCTTGAATTTGCCGCGATCCTGCCCAATAGCGAGATCAGCAAAGTGACGCAAAGCAAGATCAAGGATCGCAGTGTTTGGGCTTTTGAGATCAAATCCGACCTGCCCAGTGTGGATTGGATAGCGATCATCGAAAAAGATCTGGAAGAATTGATCGCCTTCAAAGAGAAGTTTGGCGAGAAACAAAATGGGTCTCAAAGCAGTAACTCTGATGCGCCAGGTGCTCCCGGAACCGCCGCTAAGGCACGTGCGGCAAACATTAAAAGCTCCGCCGCCTACAAAGGTTTGAACCCGATCGCCGAGAAATATATTCCCAGTCCAACCGAAGCTCAGGTCAAGAAAGCGGGCGCCGCGCTCGAGGATTACAACGCTTTCATCGCCGCGATCAATCGTGGCAATATGTGGGAATACCGCGATCTGGGCGTCAAATTCATCAACAATCACGCCGATAATGCTCTGATTCCCTATATTCGCTGGCATCTTGCTTATCGGATGTATCTGGATAAAGAGCTGAACATGGTGCGCGTCTATACAGAGCCGCTGATGAAAAACACCACGGACGCGCTTTATCCCTATGCCCTGCTGGTTTCCGCCCGCACGGATTTTGTGCAGGGCAGCGGCGCCTATGTGAACAAATACAACATTTTGAAAACCGACTATGCCAGGCATCCATTGTTTGAACAAATCAAAGAAGACCTGGCTATCGTCGGGAAGGCGGTGACACCATGAGTAATTCCCTCAGAAACTCCATTGCCCTCTTTGTGTTGCTTTTGATCTTGCTTGCGATCACGCTCACGGTGCATCGCCGCCTGGAAAAGAAATCCGGTGAGTTAGTGGCGGAAAACAATAAAACCGCGGCAAGCATCGCTGTGCTGCTAGAGCAGATCAGCAAGATCGATTCGCTCAAAGCAGAATATGAAATGCAAAAATTGCTCCAGGCTCAACAGAGCAAGCTCATCGTGGGAGCGGATTCCTCCAGCAGCACCTACCAGTATTTGCTGCGCATCCTGGGATGGATAAAGCGCCGCATACCCTTCGATTTTGCCATGAGCGAAGCCAAGAAGGACACCGCCTACCGGGAATATGTCATCAACGGCAGAACCGACTATATAAACCTGCTAAGGCTCACCAAACAGCTTGAATACCAACGCGCGGTGATCACCATCGAGGATCTATCCATCGGCATGGACACCATTGTCAATAGCGATACCGTAGCCTTCTCCATGATTCTCCGGACTCATTTCCAGGAAGGCGGACCGGAGATGGAAACAATCACCAAGAAAATACTCACGCAGAGCTACAGCGGCTATCAGCTCTTCAAATCCCGCATCTATGAAACCATCCCCCCCGGCGAGATCAGCCCAAGCCTGGTCGAGATCGGCAAAGCCACCTTGATCGGAATTGCCGGAGAAAAAGCCTTCCTTCGCGACGGACAGGGCATCATCCGCATTCTTTCGCTCGGAGATCGTGTCGCCTACGGCTATCTCTTCGGGATCGATATGGAGGCAGGAAAGGCAATCTTCAAATTGAATCCGTATGGATTGGATGAAACCCATATCCTTGAAACCAAAAAACGACCATGAGGTAAATGTGAAATACATTATTATAATAAGCATCCTGCTGATAAGCTGTTTGCTCGCAGCCCAACCACGCACCCAGAGAGCCGCGGATCTTGTGACCCTAAGCGATGCAACCCATATAAACGACGCTTTGCGCATTCTGGAAACCTTCTCACTGACTTTGGAAAGCAAAAAGATGCTGAACCTCAGCAGTTTCAACTCCCCCATTGGAGTTCCGATAAACAACCTAAACTGGCGCAAAGCACTGGAACTAATCGTCCTCCAAAACAATCTCGTGATCGATGAGCAGCCGGGATTTATCGCGATCAAAAATGTCACTGTCGCCGTAAGCCAGCAACAAAGACAGGCAGAGGGTCTCGGGATTGGGACCAAACAAGTGCGCATCAAAGCGGTCGCCATGTTAGCGGACAAAGCTTATCTCAAATCCCTGGGTATAGATTGGTCAACCCTCTTCAACGGCAAGGTCACCATTGATGCAGGATTTTCAGGCGCCTCGCAGGTTCCTTCCAATCTGATGAATCTGGCAGCTTCGCGAACCATCTCCTGGGACGGCAAAACCATTGATATCAACACCTTGCTAAATGTGATCGAATCGGATCAGAAAGGTACGATCATCGCCCAGCCAAACATCATGGTCGCTTCCGGAAAACGCGGCTATATCCAAGTGGGTCAGGACATTTCCGTGAAGACGGTGGACGATGCCGGTAATACAACGGACACCTTCTTTGCCACCGGCATTATCTTGGATGTGCTGCCCACCATCGTTGAAATGGACGGCACGGAGGTCGTGCATCTTTTGGTTTCGATCGAGCGCAGCAGCGGCACTCCGGGAAGCGTCAGCACCATCATCAACAAGAGCAAGTCATCCACCGAAGTCGTGCTCTACAACGGCGAGGAATCCGCCATCGCGGGACTCTATGATACGGACGAGATTCGTCTGCGTAGCGGCATCCCCATCCTCAAAGACCTCCCTTGGTGGGTTTTTGGCATCCGCTATCTCACCGGCTTTTACAAGTATGAAAAGAAGGAGCGCGAGCTCATCATAATCATGAAAGTGGAGATCATGGAAAACGCTTTGGAGCGCAGTAAAAAGACACTTTCAAAACAATAAACGTTAATTCGAAGGATTCTGATTGACAGATTCACAGGAGTTTTCAATCTCGTCCCCACACAGAGTAAAAAAAAAGCGTATAAATACATTCACAAACAGTTAAGCCATAGGCTTCCAGCCACCCTGACTGTAGTTCAGGCGTGGCTGGATTTTTTTTAAGGAGTAAAAATGTATTCAGACTTGAACCCAAGGAGATGGGAATGCAGAATCAGAAGGTTGATTTGCCTTCTCTGTCTGCTGTCCATGGTGTTCGCACTTTCCTGTAAAGGGCGAAAAGAAGTTTTGCGGATTGGTATCATCTCACCTTCGGTGAATCACTTTCCACTCAGTTATGCGGTGCACAAAGGTATGATCGATACCGACGCGATTGAGATCATCGGTTTCAGCGCCGGCTGGGAACTCCAGGAAGCGATCATTGCCGGAAAGATAGATTCTGCCATCATGCCTTTCACTTATGCATGGAACACGGCGGCGAAGGGATATCCCATCCGGATCGTCTCCTTCTTTGAGCGTGAAACGGATGCCATCGTAGTCGCGGATAATATTGCCAAACCGGAAGACCTCAACGGCGCCAAAGTAGGTTTGATCAAAGCTTCCACCCTGGATGTATTCTTCATTGAATGGGCTCAGCGAAACAACATTAAATTTGAGCCGGTTTATTTTCGCACGCCGAACGAAATGATCGCCGCACTGCAAAGCGGCAGCGTTCCCGCTATCGTTTGCTATGAACCGTTGATCCGGAAACTGGTGGATAAATTCCAAGTCCTGCATTGGTTTGGAGACGATTATCCCCATCATCCCTGCTGCGATTTAGTCGTCAATACCGATCGGCTGGACAAAAAGCGCAAAGCAGTGCTGGTCAAACTTCTCGCCGCTCTGCAAAAGCCGGTGGAAGACGTCAATCTTGGCGATCCCGAAGCCCTCGCCTATATGGGCAAAACCTATGGTCTCAGCCATGAGCAATGCGTCAACACATTGTCCCACACCGTGTTCACTATCGGGTTAGGCTGGCAGGGCAGGGATTTTGAACGGCGCATGGCGGAGATATCTTTACAGCAAGGCTATATTGACCGCATGCTACGAGATGACGATATCTATCTCATCCTGGAATGATTGATATCCACCTATTCCTCAATGACTTATACCAGACACTCTGGAGGGTGACCCTGTGGACCAGCCTTTCATGGCTGTTGGGTGCGGGTATCGGCTATTGGGCGTATAAATCAAGATTGAGCGAGAAACTGATGCTGCCGGTGGTCAACCTGATGCGGCATATCTCACCGTTTTGCTGGCTGCCTTTGATCATCCTGATCAGCGGGATCGGAGAACTCTCCGTGGGGCTCGTGCTTCTGCTGGCAATGCTTTTCAACGCCATCGTGATCAGCATTTCCGTATTTCGCGGCATCCCCAGAGACTTAATCGAAAACGCCTGTCTGGATGGCGCCTGCAAGCGATCGCTGCTCAAACACATCGAGCTGCCACTCTCGCTTTCCGGCTTGATCGATCTCTACCGTGTGCTTTGGTCGGTGGCTTGGACCACGATCATCGCCGCTGAAATGTTGGGAGTCAGTTCAGGGCTTGGTTATCGCCTCTTGGATTTCCGCTATCTATTGCGCTATAAAGAGATGCTAACATATATCCTCGTCATCGGCATCATCGGCATCGTCACTGATTATGCACTGCTGGCTCTGAAAAAAAAGCTGGCAAGGCGGAAGACGTAGCGCAGCATGCCACTGCTGCGAAGGGTGGAAAGGTGGAAAGGTGAGAGAAGAGAATTGAGAATTGGGAGTTGGGAGTTGGGAATTGGGAATTGGGAGTTGGGAATTGAGAATTGGAATTGAGAATTGAGAATTGAGAATTGAGAATTGGGAGTTGGGAATTGAGAATTGAGAATTGAGAATTGGGAATTGGGAGTTGGGAATTGGGAATTGGGAATTGGGAGTTGGGAATTGAGAATTGAGAATTGAGGTTCAACCCTGACCAGTCCGCAGGACGGATATGGAATTACCGACGTCCCCGTCGGTTCCCACGCGGCAACCCCATCAGTGCGACATAATCTATGTCGTCTGATCTTCTCCAAAACCACGATAAAACACCTTCAACATTTCATCGAATTCATTCTGCAAACTCTTGTTCTGGTAGTGGTTATTCTGATTGATGATATAGTTTTTGACCTTCGATTGCAATGCGGGACTGACGCATTAGATTGTGTCGCTTCTGTTGGGGCTGCCGCGCATGAACCGACGGGGACGTCGGTAATTCCATATCCGTCCTGCGGACTGGTCAGGGTTGAACCTCAATTCCCAATTCTCAATTCTCAATTCTCAATTCCCAACTCCCAATTCTCAATTCTCAATTCTCAATTCTCAATTCTCAATTCTCAATTCTCAATTCTCAATTCTCAATTCCCAACTCCCAATTCTCAATTCTCAATTCTCAATTCTCAATTCTCAATTCCCAACTCCCAATTCTCAATTCTCAATTCTCAATTCTCAATTCCCAATTCTCAATTCTCTTCTCTCACCTTTCCACCCGAAAATGGTTTTTTGTTCAGACGCGCAGATCCAGCCAGGGTTTCAAAACCGGTGGAATATGTATCCCTCCGTCAGAGGTCTGGAAACTCTCCAGAATCGCGATCATCAATCTCGGAGTGGCGACCCCGGATCCGTTCAATGTATGCAGAAACGCAGGTTTTTCTCCTTTGTATCTGATATTGGCGCGGCGTGCTTGAAAATCCTCGAAGTTGCTTACGGATGAAACTTCCAGATATTTTTCTGAACCTGGCGCCCAGACTTCGATATCGTATGTCTTGGCGGCGGCAAAGCTCAAATCTCCGGTGCAAAGCTCCACCACGCGATAGTGCAATCCAAATGCCTGGAGGATATCCTCGGCGTCGATGAGCATCTCTTCCAATGCCTGATAGGATTGATGCGGCTCCACGAAGCGCACCATCTCCACTTTATTAAATTGATGCAGGCGCTGCAAGCCTTTGGTGTCCTTGCCGTAAGAGCCCGCCTCTCTTCTGAAACATGGCGTGTAAGCGACATATTTGATCGGAAGCTGCGCCTGAGCAAGAATCTCGCAAGCGTGCATATTGGTGACCGGTACTTCCGCGGTGGGGATCAGAAAAAGGTCGTCCTCGCTCACGTGATACATGTCTTCTTCCAGTTTTGGAAGCTGTCCGGTGCCGGTCATCGTCTGCCGCGTGACCAATAGCGGAACGGCAAGTTCGACGTAGCCATGCTTTTGGATGTGATATTCCAGCATAAAGTTGATCACCGCGCGTTCCAGTCTCGCGCCCAAAGCGGTGTACACGGGGAAACCGGAACCGCTGATCCTGGCACCGCGGCTCAGGTCTAAGAGTCCATTTTTGTCCGCGATCTCGAGATGGTCAAGGGGTTTAAAATCAAAACTTGGCTTCGCGCCCCATTCTTTGACGAAGCGGTTGCTGCTTTCATCATGTCCGCGGGGAACATCCACATGGGGGATGTTTGGAACGGTTAAAAGCATCTTTTCCAAGCGGTTATTGGCATCGGTGAGCTCATTATGGATGCTTTTGAGCTTTTCCGCCACGCTGCTCATTTCTGCGATCAGATCATTGGCGTCCTCTTTGTATTTCTTCCGGTTGGCGATGGTCACAGACACCTGATTTTGCTTTGCTTTCAGGGTGTCAAAGTCAAATTGCAGCTTGCGGCGGGATTCGTCAATCGCCAGCAGGGCATCGATGTCGGTTTTTTCGTTTTTGTCCTTCACAGCCGCTTTGATCAGCGCGGGATCAGCTCTGATGGTCTTGATATCTATCACTTTTTCTCCCCTGAACGTGCGCGGATGACCTCTTTGGCAGCGGTGATCATAAAAGTGAAATCATCGATCTTGAGTGATGCTCCGCCGATCAACGCGCCGTCGATATCCTTCTGGAAAAGCAGATCAATAATGTTTTCAGCTTTCACGCTGCCGCCATAGAGGATGTGCGTATTTTCCGCGATATCAATGCTATAGCGCTTGCCAAGCCAGTCTCGGATGAGCGCGTGAACTTCCTCCGCCTGGATTGAAGTGGCGGTTCGCCCGGTTCCGATCGCCCAAACTGGTTCATAGGCGATCACGCATTCCAAGCCTGTATTCAAACCCACGTCCTCGAAACATCCGGCAAGCTGCGAAAGGATGATCGAGTTTGTTTCTCCGGCGTCTCTTTGTTTCAGCGTTTCACCGATGCAAACGATGGGTTTCAGGTTCGCGGAAAGCAGTTTCTTCAGCTTTCGGTTGACCATCGCATCCGTCTCATTGTGGTATTGCCTGCGCTCGGAATGCCCTATAATGCAATGCTTTATCTCAAGCGAAGCGAGCATGGAGACGGATACTTCGCCGGTGAAGGCGCCATGGTCATTGACGCTCACATCTTGCGCCGCCACAAGGACTTGGCTGTTTGAGAGCGCGCATAAAGCACTTTTCAAAAAAGGAAATGCAGGAGCGACTAATGTTTGCACCCGATCTTCATGATTGGAGACGCCGATTTGTGCCAGTTGAGAACAAAAGTCGCGCGTTTCGACCAGATCCTTGTTCATTTTCCAATTGCCGGCGATAATGATGTTTCGCATTGGTTTCCACCTTGATATTCTTGAATTTCCAATCACCAAACTTATTTGGCGCATCTTTCGTCAAGCAATTTTCCGGATTGACCACTTTCGATACAGGATCGAGGCGCAACACATTGGGAAGCCGAACTCCGATTCGGCTGTGGAGAATCGGAATTCCCCACCCCAATGTGCCGTCTCCATGCACAGCGTTAATCAAGCCTTAATCAAGCGTTAATCAAGCGTTAGTTTTATTACGCTTGATTAACGCTTGATTAAGGCTTGATTAACGCTGTCAAGGCGTAGCGCAGCATGGCGGAAACGAAGCGGAAACGAAAAAGAAACGAAAAACCCACGATTTCACGATTTCCCCTCCAGTTTCCAAGGTTTCCAAATCAACCGGTTTCCACATTGAGCATCTTTTTCTTGACACCCTTCCCCATGAATAATTGATGACTTTTCATTGGAAAACAGGCACTAAAGCCGTATCGGCAAGCCGTCTGCAAACGAGGAAAACATGGAAATCAACAAAAGCTACGAGCCGCAGCAGATCGAACAGAAATGGTATGCCCGCTGGGAAGAACGCGGCTATTTCAAACCACGTATAGTTGAGGGGAAAAAACCTTTTACGATTCTGATCCCACCCCCAAACGTGACCGGTATCCTGCATATCGGACATGTGCTCAACAACACTCTTCAGGATGTGGTGATCCGCTATCACCGCATGCTCGGCGAACCCACTTTGTGGCTGCCGGGAGTCGATCATGCCGGAATCGCCACTCAAAACATGGTGGAAAAACAGATCGCCAAAGACGGTCTCTCCCGTCATGATATCGGTCGCGAGAAGCTTTTGGAACTCATCTGGGCTTGGAAACATGAAAAAGGCGATATCATCATCGATCAGCTCAAACTTTTGGGCGCTTCCTGCGATTGGAGCCGTCAACGCTTCACCATGGACGAAACGCTTTCACGCGCTGTGAAGGAAGTCTTTGTCTCCCTCTATGAAAAAGGACTCATCTACAAAGGAAAATATATCATCAACTGGTGTCCGCGCTGTGTGACGGCACTTGCAAACGACGAAGTGGAACACTCCGATGAAACCGGTTCGCTCTGGCATATCCGCTATCCGCTTTCTGACGGCAGCGGCTTTGTAGTGGTTGCCACCACCCGTCCGGAAACCATGTTGGGCGATACGGCAGTGGCGGTCAATCCCAAAGACGCGCGCTATAAACACCTGATCGGCAAAACGATAGCTCTGCCATTGACCAAGCGGACGATCCCCATCCTTGCCGATGAATACGTGGAAATGGAATTTGGCACCGGCTGCGTGAAAGTGACTCCCGCGCATGATCCCAACGATTTTGAGATCGGACGTCGCCACGAACTCGAAGCTCTCCTGGTGATGGACGAACACGGCATTATGAATAGCGCCGCGGGCATCGACTTCGAAGGTATGGATCGCTATGCCTGCCGTAAGAAAGCGGTGGAAATGCTCAACCATCAAAGCCTGCTGGAAAAGACCGAAAAGCACGATCATGCCGTGGGACATTGCTATCGCTGCGATACAGTGATCGAACCCTATCTCTCGAATCAGTGGTTTGTGAAGATGAAACCTCTGGCACAGCGAGCCATCGAAGTGGTGGAAATAGGCAAGGTGAAGTTCCAACCAGAACGCTGGACCAAGGTCTATATGCACTGGATGAACAACATCCGGGATTGGTGCATTTCACGTCAAATCTGGTGGGGACACCGCATTCCGGCTTTTTATTGCAATCACTGCGAACACATGATCGTAGCGAAGGAAATGCCTGCTGTGTGCATCAAGTGCGGCAGCGTTTCCTTCCGTCAAGATGAAGATGTGCTTGATACTTGGTTTTCCTCCTGGCTCTGGCCCTTTTCGACCATGGGCTGGCCGGATGAAACCGAGGACTTGAACTACTTTCTGCCTACAAACGTGCTCATCACTGCTCCAGAGATCATCTATCTCTGGGTGGCGCGGATGATCATGAGCACCCTGCATTTCAAGGACATGATTCCCTTCGACACCGTCCTGCTGCATGGCACAGTGCGAGACGAGATCGGACGCAAGATGAGCAAGTCTTTGGGCAATTCTCCCGATCCGATCGATATCATTGGAAGAGTGGGAGCCGACGCGCTGCGTTTTTCCATGGTCTTCGGAACGCCAAAGGGCGCGGACTTAGTCTACACGGACAACTTGTTGGAGACGGGACGCAATTTTGCAAACAAGATCTGGAACGCCTTCCGTTTTATCATGATGAACATGGAACAAGGAATGATCCTTCCCAAACGTGATGAACTGAAGCTGGAGCTTGCCGACCGCTGGATCTATTCGCGTTTGAACGAAACGATCCGCGAGAGCCGTGAATACTATGATAATCTCAGATTAAACGACGCTGCGCAGTGCATCTTTCAGTTTCTTTGGGACGAATTCTGCTCATGGTATATCGAGCTTTCCAAAGACCGTCTGCAAAACGTGGCGGAACAAGGCACGGCGCGTTATATCCTGCTCGACGTGATGCAAAACTCCATGCGCCTCCTGCATCCGATCATGCCCTTCATCACCGAAGAGATCTGGCAAAATATCAAAGCCATCTTTCCCATGGAAGAAGAAGCCCTGATCATTGCCGCCTTCCCGGTCTCCGATATGGATATGATCGATGCCAATATCGCCGCTGAGATGAGCTTTATGCAGGAAAGTATCTCCGCTATCAGGAATCTACGCAAACAGCTCAACCTGCCTCCCGCTACGGAGATAAGCATCTGCATCAGAGTGGCGGAAGAAACACAGAAACAGCTTTTCATGGATTACACTTCCTATCTGCGCAAGCTGGCGAAGGTGACCAAAAGCGAGGTCGGAATCGGAGTGGAAAAGCCCAAACCGGCAATCGCGGCAGTGGTTCGCAATATCGAGATCTTCCTTCCGCTTTCGGGCTTGGTGGATCTGGAAGCAGAGCGCAGCCGCATCCAAAAACAGGTGGAAAAGCTTGAAAAGGAAGTGACTTCCATCAATGTCAAGCTGGCAAATCCAAACTTTATGAACAACGCCAAGCCGGAAGTCGTGGAGAGCGAACGCGCCCGCTTTGCCGAGGCAAATACAAAACTGTCCTTGACAAAAGAACTGCTCTCGGATTTGGAGTAATAGCATTGGAGAATGAGATCATCTCATCGCTCATCTCTCCTGTCTCAATATCTTGAAAATAAGGGGCTATAGCTCAGTTGGGAGAGCGGATCGTTCGCAATGATCAGGCCAGGGGTTCGAGTCCCCTTAGCTCCACCATATATTGGATGATCCCCGTTCTGTGCATGCCGGACGGGGATTTTGCTTTTAATCCGCACTGCGTTAGTTTTCAGCTTATCAAGAATTAGAAATAAAACTTGCAACTATTACACCATACACTTGAAGATACAGAGACTCTGACAATGCTGGGAGGAAAAGTGAAAAGCTACTGCTTATTACTATCGCTTGTTTTGGCGGTCGAAATGCTGTCAGCCGCGATCACGCCATTTATCCAACTCGAAACCGGACATTTTGCAGGAAAAACCGCCACCTACGCAAGTGGAGACACCATCGCCCTTGTATAAACGACAACGCCGGGTCAGACCCCTCGGTGCAGTCCATGATCAAGTTTATGCTGAGCACAGACAGAGGTGCCAACTGGATAACCCGAAACGTTTGCCATGTTGTCAATTGTCTCACCCAACCCTCGCTTTTTTTCTCCCCCGGAGAAATCCTGATCGCCTATACCGATATGAACGTCGCCGGCGGACTTCACACCTATTATGTGACCGCGCTTTACGGCACCAACGAATCCCTGCCCTCAAACGTGATCTCCGTTTTCGTGATGCCGGCTATGCATACCGAGCTTTTCCACGACGATG
>JAUYAR010000008.1 GCA_030693415.1 Candidatus Cloacimonadaceae bacterium
CATGCATGAGCAATCGCTGATTGCCAATCTGAACATCTCCCAAATCTGTCAAGAAAATGTGAATTGGAAGCACTTAGACCACTTATTCTCCAAGTGCTCTGGTAAAGCAGCGTAGAATGGTGATGGTTTTTGAACAGTCTCCTCAGTCTTATTCATCCACTTTGAGAAAAAGAAGTTGACACAATATGGGCAGATAGGATACTTGCACGTAATATATTCAAGGAGTATCGTATGCATTGCTCAAATTGTGGTCAGGAGATCAATCCTCAAGCCGTGGTGTGCGTTCATTGCGGGGTTCGTGTGCAGCAAGTCAATTCAGCCGATGGCACAATCGGCGGATTGGGAATCATTTGTTTTCTCTTTCCAATAGTGGGCTTGATCCTCTATCTCGTCTGGAAGGACGCCATGCCAACCAAAGCCAATGGAGCCGGAAAAGCAGCTCTCTGGGGCTTCATTATCAGCATGGTTCTATCTGTGCTCTATTTCGTGGTCTTTGCTGCGGCAGTAGCCGGCTCGATGTAAGGGCTGCGCATCCTTCTTTAGGTTTCGCAATCCCTCCCGGGCGTCCAAGATGTTCGGGAGGTTTTTTATGGACTGCCGGAATCATTTGACGCAGAGCCGCGTCCATTAGAGATCAGATAGTTGTAAGCGCTGATGGCATATAGCACCGGAGCGTGATCCACCATATACTTGAACAGCAGTTCCTGCATGGCATCGCTGAGGATGCTGACGAACTTGAGCACCTGAAAGCGTAGCAGATACCTGACCGCGGAGGCGGGGATGCCCCAAAAGATCAGTTTGAAGACCGCGTTGCGGTTTGTCTTCCACAGATCAAAGATATATTTGAGCAAGGACTTGTCCTCGATGGTGGAAACAGCTATCCCTTTGTCGCTGATCTGAAAGACTTCCCCATCAATATAATAGACGTCATGGCCGATATATTTGGAAAAGCGTGGCGGGAAGCGGACTACGATGTCGTCCCGATTGACCATGCGAAAATGCCTGATCCCCAGCTTGCGGGCAAACTCACGGTCGCCGAATTTGGGGCAGCCGAAGGTATAGACCGGATTCTGACAATTGCTCTCGATTGCTGCCAGCACTGCAATCACGCCGCCAAGGCTGTGCCCCGTGAACCACAGCCGGCGTTGAGGGTTTTCATGCTTCAGTTTCCGGACGATGTTTCTGGCTCCGAGTTCGCAATCGAGCCACACTCTCTGGTAGGAATCGAAAAAGCCCTGATGCAGCTTGCCGTAATCGGACGCGAAGACGGGCTTGACCAGCACTCCATAGCTAAGGTCTTTTAGCATACCGATGGATTTGATCTGCGTTCCGCGGAAAGCCACCACGATCAGTTCATCGTCATAGGCAACGACGCAGCGGAAATTGTTGTTGTTCACGATTTGGGTTTTCATATCCAGGATGGAATCCATCGCCAGACGGATAAAATTGGGGTGTTCATAGGCGATCAGGGAAAACTCGCTCAGCCACCAACAGATAGCGGGATCAAAGTCCGTCTGCACCGGGGGAAAGGGATGATCTTTCCTGATGCTGAAGTAATCATAATCCATATTCGGCGGAAAGATGATCGCATCCGTCATCTTTGGAAGCGGGCGTAAGAGATGATCAGGCATTGGATTCAATGAAGCTCTTCACGTGTTCGCAGAGGCTTTTTGGCTTTTGGAGCTGGATGTAGTGCCCGCAATTCTTCATCACGATGAGTTTGCTCTCTTGCCAGATGCGGTGCATGGTATGCGAATCCTTGTAAAACAGACGCAGCGTGTTATCCGAGGTGATGACCAGGCAGGGTGGATGATGAGTCTGTTCTGCCACACTTTTGGTGAAGGTTGCCAGCTCTTTGCGGACAGAATTGATATAGAGCCGCGCGTTGGCATAAGTCGTCTGCTGGATTGATTCAAAGAGGTCGGCGTTGCCGATCAGCACCCGATTGTTGACAAACATCAGAAACGCGCTGAATCCGGATTTCGTCCGGCTGAATATCTTATAGAGCAATCTCCCGATGATTGGTAGATTCATCAGGCGCATGATGATGGGGAAAGTGAGTGCGATGTCCATCAGGATGAGGGATTTGATCCGCTTTGGGTTGTGCAGATAATAGTCCAACGCCATTGAACTGCCCAAACAGAAACCCATGATGTGAAATTGATCCAGTCCCAAGTGATCCATCAGCGCAGAAATTAGGCGTTCGATCTCGCCATAGACAAATCCTTCGATCTGTCCGGATTTGCCAAAGCCAGGCAGGTCAAACGCCACGACGCGAAAGTCCCGTTTCAGAATGGGAAGATTGGCACGCACAAACACCTGCGAAGAACCGTTCCACTCATGAATGTAGAGCAGGGCTTCGCCGCTTCCCTCATCGACGTAGGCGATTTCCACGCCCTTATAGCTAAATTTCTGCACTCTCAGCTCTCCCTAAAAAACCAACTTGCAAGCCGGGACATTCAAAAGCGGAGACTGCCGGATGGCAAGACGTCTCCGCGTTTCATACGATAATGCAGGGCAACTATTTGTTGGTGATCAGTTTACCCTGGGCATCTTTGAAATTGCCCATGATGATGATGATCAGATCGATCAGAGTCCAGATTCCGAAGCCGCCGACCGTAACCAGCATGAGAATACCCAAACCGGTCTGTCCCACATAAAAACGATGCGCTCCAAAACTACCAAGGAAGAAGCATAAAAGCAACGTGGTCAACCAATCTTTGTCGCTCTTGTCACCTGAAAGCCCACCTGAAACGGACAAGCCGGCGAGCTTGACTCCGCAGTTCATGCACACTTCAGCACTTTCATTGACGTCTTTGCCGCAATTCTGGCAAAACTTGTTCGCCTTGAGGGGTGGCAGACCGCATGACAGACACACGACAGCGCTTCCGGCGATCTCGGTACCACAGTTCTTACAAAACATATTTACCTCGTAGAATAGATTTTCGCAATGCTTACAACAACGTTAAATCTGTCAAGTGCTTATTTCCGACAAATCTAATTGTTTCCACAATCAATGACAATTGTGCCATGCATGCACATATCACCCCTGCTCCATATTATTATCAGACAGTATGTTATCCTGTAACATCTGCATAAAGATGCGAAGGTAAAAAAATAAGACTTGACAGGATTATGGGAGTCTACAACGCATCCACGCACAGAGATTACCAAAGGGTGGTGAATTATGAAAATACTGGTTTGTTGTCTGCTAATAGGAGTCACTTGTCTGCTCTCGGCAGGGATTATGGTCAGGTCGGAGAGTGGTGCCGAGATGAGGCTCTACTCTGGCTATCATGCCCTGATCATCGGCAATAGTGAGTATCGGCACTTTCCAAAACTCAGAGGCGTCAAAGGGGACGTTCAGGACGTGAAAGCAATGCTGGAAAAGCTGAACGTGCAGGTAACCCTTTTGGAAAACCAGACTGGTGCCCAGATGCAGAAAGCGATGAGCGATTTTGTTGACGTCACCGGCAAGGATCCCGAGCGGGGGCTGATTTTTTACTTCGCAGGGCATGGCTACACCGAAAAAAGAGCTGACGGCACCGATCTTGGCTATATCGTTGCTATCGATGCACCCGCTTATGAAATCAACAAGGGGGATTTTCGCAGCAAAGCCATATCAATGTCCCAGATCAACGAATATGCCGAACTGGTGCAATCCAAACACGTTTTGATGATCTTTGACAGTTGCTTTTCCGGAACCATTTTCACTGCCCGGCGCGCCATACCCAAGATCATTGACGTCAAGACCTCCCAACCGACGCGGCAATTTATCACCGCCGGCGCCGCCGATGAAACGGTGCCGGATCAAAGCATCTTCAAAACCACCCTGCTCAAAGGACTGGGCGAGGGCTTTGCCGATCTGAACCGCGATTATTATGTGACCGGAGCGGAGCTTGGTGTATACCTTGAAGATAATGTGGTCGAATATTCCCGTGGAAATCAACACCCCAAGTTTGGCACTATCCCCAATCCCAAGCTTGACCGCGGAGATTTTGTCTTTGCTTTGCACAAACCCGTTGAAGAAAAGAAAGCGACGGTGAGCACTCCAATCACTCCCACGCAAAAACCTCCCCCCGCTCAATCCGAAACTGAGCTTGAACGCATGACCGGAGACTTGCGCATCACCGTAGATTTTGAAACGGAAGTGTTTGTGGACAGGGTCTCCAAAGGAAAGGCTAAACTGGGCTATGCAATGAATGTGAAAGCGCTGACCGTGGGGGCGCACACAGTGGAGATGTTCTTTGGCAATGCCAAACTAAGCGACACAGTTCAGATCTTGGAAAACGAAACCGTTAGGCTGGATTGGAAACAAAGCAGTATCCAAAGCAGAATAAGCTCCACTCCTCGCTTTACCCTCAATTCAAATCCCCAGGGAGCGAATTTCACTATTGACGGCTATCCAAGCTTGATCTTGCAGACTCCATTTGCCTTTTACGATCCGATTTCTACAAAGTATAGAGTAAGCTTTTCCCGCAAGCGCTATCAGGATACTTCAGCGGAGATCATCACCACCTCTGGCGCCAGAGGGGAATCTACAGTGCAATTGATCCCGCAATTTGGCGATTTGAAACTGTCCTCAGAGCCTACCCGTAGCGCTGTTTGGCTCAATGATCAGGAAATGGGCGAAACTCCACTTGATCTGAGTGGTGAAGTTTCAGGTTTGAGCCCCGGTACCTACACGCTGAAGGTGGTGCCCAAAAGTCCAAACTATGCTCACGGCGAAAAGGTGATCACGATCAAGCCAAACGTAACCATGAAAGAACATATCATTCTGAAAGACATCCTTGCTCTGCTCACCATCAGATCGGATCACTATCCTTTCTTGCTCTTGAGTAATGGTGAACAGATCGCGGTGGTTGCCAAAGAATCCACCCTCCGGGTGGCCCCAGGGATATTGAAACTGGAGATCAAACCCAAAGGTGCGTCTGCCACTCCTCTGAAAACGGTATCCACCACTTTGTCTCTTGCGCCAAACGAGGAGAGATTGCTGCAGGTGAGGATGATATTGGCACCTGCCGAAATTGTGATCAGCTCCAGCCCGGATGATGCCAAGTTCGTGCTCTCCGACGCCGGCGGCAAAAGAACCCCCCTCAATGGCAATCATGGAATAGCGGACGCCGGGTTATATACATTAACCGCCGGCAAATGGGGTTTCTACACCCAACAATCTCAGATAACTCTCAAAGAAAATGAACGCTACAATGCCAAAATCGTGTTTCAACCCATCCCACGCGCCATCCTGAAACAACAAAGCAAATGGAAGTTTCACCGCTATGGAGCGCTCAGCACCCTTGCTGCAGGAATCGGAATTGCCGCTTATATGTATCACCAGGCAGATCTTGATTATGAGGATTATCAGGCGGCATCAAATCCCAGCACAGCTTTGGAGTGCCGGGAAATCTATTTGGACAGCCGGCGCAACTACCATATCAGCCTAAACTTTAATATCCTGCCCTTCGCCTGGCTTGCATATTCCACTTTCAAGGGCAGCATGGCTTCCAATCGCATTCAAACCGAAATGAGATCCCGGATTTCCCAATGAAGAGGTTTAACATGAAAAAGCTATCGCCTTTACTAATGCTGCTGATCATGATGACAATTGTCTCTTGTATGAACCGGGAACTTGATAACCCCATGGATCCCAATAACGTTCTTGTTACACCCACCTTCAGTCCTGCGGGAGGGACTTACCCAACGGCGCAGAGTGTGACTCTGAGCTGTGCCACCAGTGGAGCTACGATCCGCTATACTATCAACAATACAGAACCCACAGCCACATCAACTGTGTACAGCAGCCCGCTCACAGTCTCAAGCGCCACCACGATCAAAGCCAAAGCGTTTAAGACAGGCTGGACAGATAGCGCAATCGCCTCCGCTACATATACTATCGGGTCAATTCCCGTTCAGATGATCTACGTACCCGGAGGTACATTTAGCAACGGCACGTCCAATGTAACCCTTAGCAACTTTTACATCGGCAAATATGAAGTGACACAAACAGAGTATCAAGCAGTGATGGGCAGCAATCCATCGAATTTTCACAGTGTAACCAACGGACCTGTGGAGCGTGCAACTTGGTTCAATGCCATCGAGTATTGCAACCGGCGTAGCATGAACGAGGGTTTAACCCCCTGCTACAGCTATCTCACCTATGGCACAAACCCCATGAACTGGTCTGCCGGGTGGAATACTAATGATGACAACCACACCAATGTTACCTGCTCCTGGACAGCCAATGGCTACAGACTGCCCACCGAGATGGAGTGGATGTTTGCCGCGCGGGGAGGAAACCAATCCAACAATTACACCTACAGCGGCAGTAATGACATCAATACGGTGGCATGGTACTTTTACAATTCCGGTGATACAACTCATACAGTCGGCACCAAGGCAGCCAACGAGCTTGGCACTTTTGACATGACCGGTAACGTTTGGGAATGGGTTTGGGATATCCGCGGCAGTTATCCAAGTGGTTCGCAAACTAATCCAACCGGTGCCAGTAGCGGGCCTGACCGTGTGGTACGCGGCGGTAGCTGGGACAACAGTTCCTACCCCTGCCCCGTTTCCTATCGGAACGACTACCATGCGACCTACAGCGCCTACGCCATTATAGGCTTCCGCGTGTGTAGGGTTTCCCCTTGATTTTTGTTTTTTGTCCTTTTTGCAAACTCTGAATTTTGCAACCCAGCTTGGCGGAGAGGACAACTGGGGGTGCAGGGCAGTCCGGTAAAATTATGTGTTTTTTACCTTTTTTACCGTAAAAACACAAAATGAAGACCCGGCAAAGCAATCCAGCCACCGCTCAAAGTAGCGCAGCATGCCGATGCTGCGAAGGCGTGATATTTATCGCTTCCGCATGATCGGCATCATGCGCTACATGAAATCCCAGTTTCAGGTTCGTTTTTGCTGTTTTGCCCAGCTATCTTTCAAGGTCGTGATGCGGTTAAAAACGAGTCTCTCGTCATTGCTATCCGGATCCACGCAGAAATAGCCCTGACGCATGAATTGGAAGCGTTCGCCGCTGGTGGCGAGACTCAATCCCGGCTCCGCCATGCAGTGGGTTTTCACGATCAGTGAAGCTGGGTTTTGATAGTCTGGAAAGTCCTTTCCTTCCTCGATGTCGTTAAAATCGGCAAGGGTGAAAAGCTGGTCATAGAGACGGACTTCGATGGGTATTGCATGGGCGGCGGAAACCCAATGGATGGTGCCTTTGATCTTTCTGGCGTCCGGGGTCCAACCACCGCGGGATTCGGGATCGTAAGAACAAATCACTTCCGTGATGTTTCCTTCAGCATCTTTGACAAAATCTTTGCAGGTGACATAATAGGCATGTTTGAGACGCACTTCGGCGCCGGGAGCAAGGCGAAACCAGCCTTTGGAGGGGTTTTCCGCAAAATCATCTCTTTCGATATAGAGTGTTTTGGAGAACGGGATCACGCGTGTTCCGGAGGTTTCGTCCTCGGGATTGTTGTCCGCGACCAGCTCTTCGATCAAGTCCTCGGGATAGTAGTCGATGGTCAGTTTGATCGGGTCCATCACTACCATGACGCGGTTGGCACGGCGGTTTAGATCTTCGCGCACGCAAAATTGGAGCAGGTCATAATCCACGATGGAATTGGCTTTGGCTACTCCGATACGGTCCGAGAATTCACGAATCGCCTCGGGACTGAAACCTCTGCGTCTCATTCCTGCGATCGTGGGCATGCGTGGATCGTCCCATCCACAGACGATACCGGTGGTCACGAGTTCCAGCAGGCGGCGTTTGCTCATTACCGTGTAAGTGAGGTTGAGCCTGGCAAATTCGATTTGTTGCGGATGGCAGGGGACGTCCAGTTGGTCGAGAAACCAGTCATAGAGCGGTCTGTGATCTTCAAATTCCAGCGTACAGATGGAGTGGGTGATATGTTCCAGCGCGTCCGAGATGCAATGCGTGTAATCATACATCGGATAGATCACCCAGTCTTCGCCGGTGCGGTGATGCTCCGTTTTTTTGATGCGATAGATGACGGGATCGCGCATGTTCAGATTCGGAGAAGCCATGTCGATCTTGGCACGCAGAGATCTGCTGCCTTCCGCAAATTCTCCGTTTTTCATCCTGCGGAAGAGATCGAGATTTTCCTCCACTTTGCGGTTTCGAAACGGACTATCGCGTCCCGGAACGGTCAAAGTTCCACGATAGGCGCGCATTTCTTCCGGTGAAAGATCGCAGACGAATGCCTTGCCTTGCAGGATCAGATCCTCGGCATAGGCATAAAGCTGATCAAAATAATCCGACGCATAGAAAAGCTTATCCTGCCAATCAAAGCCCAGCCAACGTACGTCATCCATGATGGAATTCACGTATTCGACGTCTTCCTTGACGGGATTGGTGTCGTCAAACCTGAGATGGCAGATTCCGCCATAATCCCTTGCCAGACCAAAGTTCAGGCAGATGGATTTGGCGTGACCGATATGCAGATAGCCGTTCGGCTCCGGCGGAAAGCGGGTGATCACTTTGCTGTGTTTGCCGCTTGCCAGATCCTTGTCGATGATAAAGCGGATAAAGTTTGAGACCGGCGCTTTCTCTTCGCTGATGCTGTTTTCCTTGTTTTCCATGATTTCCAACCTCGGATTATAATGAGAGACCTTTTTTTGGGGATGTGGAAATAAAGTCAAGCGCTAAGATTGGCTCATGTGCACAAGGTTAATTTCGATCCTTGCATTTCACATCTCAAATAAGCGAGACTTCGCTTTAACTCAAAACTCCGCCGTTGATAGTTGGAGATAGCAGTAAGTCCTTGTCAGGCGGAGCTTTAGGCAAAGGACTGGATTTCAGCCTTCGCTGGAATGACGGATGCAGAGCCTGTTCACCTACTCACCTACTCACCCGTTCGCACCCTAAATATCCGCTTCTCCCCCTTAGCCCAAGTTTCGCATTTTTAGGGACTAAGTTATTGGTATATATGACAGTCATTTTTCAGTTAGGCACTAAACTCTGTGTTTAGAGATGATTTGATTTTTGAAGACTTTGACGTTCAGCAGGGAGTAGATTTTGTCTGCCTTGCCCTCGGGCAGACCAGTTTGTCTGACGTGTACCCGATACCCTTTGGCATCGGTAAAGATC
>JAUYAR010000009.1 GCA_030693415.1 Candidatus Cloacimonadaceae bacterium
TCGGCGCAAATCAGACCGTTTTCGACATCCTCAATAACACGCATCTTAAAAGCCATGCTATAACGATTTACGGGCTTCTTTTCTTTCATTTTCTCTTCTCCTTAGAAGTTGATTTGGTGTCAACTTTTTTAGGACGGGACACCTTCCCCCTTAGCATTACGGAATCAATACGGACTCATTACGGACTAAGTCCGTATTGATTCCGTAATGCAAAGGAGAAGGTCGCGCAGCATGCCGATGCTGCGTAAAGAATGCGGAAAGATATTGGGGTGGGGAATTCCGCTTCCAAATGTGTTGCGCAGCATGCCGATGCTGCGTAAACGATAGGTCTCACGGCTTCGCAGCATCGGCATGCTGCGCTACATTGAAACAGTGGACAATTATCTTGACGAAAACAAGCCTCGCCTTTGACTGGCATACATAAGATAATTACAGCATTACAAGGAGAAACAATGCTACCCGGTGGTAAAAACATGAAAGACCTGATGAAACAGGCGCAGCGCATGCAACAGGAAATGATGAAACAGCAGGAAGAGCTGGAAAACAAGTATTTTGAAGCCAGCTCCGGCGGCGGAATGGTGAAAGTCTCCATCAGCGGAAAATATGAGCTAAAGAGCATCAAGATCGATCCCCAAGCCGTCGATCCCGAGGACGTGGAAATGCTCGAAGACCTCATCGTGGCGGCTTTTCTCGAGGCATTCAACAAAGCAAACGAAGCCTCAAACGAATCCATGAGCAAGCTCACCGGAGGGATGAAAATCCCCGGTCTGTTCTGATCAGATGCAGCTTTCGGCAAATCTCGAACATCTGGTTCAGACCCTGAACCGGCTGCCTGGAATCGGCAGAAAAACAGCCCAACGCCTTGCTTGGCATCTGGTTGGGCATGATCGCGACTATTCCTTGGAATTGGCAACCGTGATCAGAAACACCGTTGAGAGTTTCACCACCTGCAGGCTCTGCAACATGCTTTCCGAAAGCGATCCCTGTCACGTTTGCCTTGATGACGAAAGAAGTGACGCGCTGCTCTGCATCGTGGAAAACAACGCGGATGTGCAGATCATCGAAAACATGAACGAATTTCGCGGACGCTACTTTGTGCTCGGACACCTGCTCTCCCCCATCGATGGTTTTGGGCCAGAGCAATTGCATATCCCTCAAATGATTAGCCTGATCATCAAAATCGCTCCGGAAGAAATCGTCCTTGCCCTCAAACCATCCGCGGAAGGCGAAGCTACGATTCACTATCTTTCCGAATTGCTTGGCAAACGCGGACACAAGGTGACCCGGCTTTCCACAGGAATCCCCTTTGGCGGAGACCTTGAATACAGCAGTTCGATCACTCTCGTAAACGCATGGAAACGCCGCTACCAGGTACTTTAAACTGATGTTCACCGGAATCATTGAAGCCACTGCTCAGATCAAATCCATCGTTGCTTCCGAGGGTAAAAAAATCCTCACGATTCAACGCCCCGCGGTTTTTGACGACATTAAAACCGGCAGCAGCATCGCCTGCAACGGGATCTGTCTCACGGTCACGTCTTTTGATAACAACACTTTTTCTGTGGAAGTGATGATCGAAACCATGCGCAAAAGCACTGCCTCAAACTGGCAACGCGGCACGCTGCTCAATCTCGAACGCGCTTTGATGCCGAGCGGCAGGCTGGACGGACACATCGTTCAGGGGCACATTGACCGCAGCGCGAAAGTGCTTGAAAAGAGCCGCAAAGGCATTACCGACTATCTGAGATTCAGGCTCGAACGCGAAGATTTCGCGCTGGTGGCTCCCCAAGGTTCGATTGCCATCAACGGAATCAGCCTCACGATCGCCAATCTGAATAGCACAAGCTTTTCCGTAGCTTTGATCGGTCACACGCTTGAAAACACCAATCTTTCGACACTCCAACCCGGAGACGAAGTCAATCTCGAATTCGACGTTCTGGCAAAATATATCAAACGCATCCAGGAAGGCAATAAACTGAGCGGAGAGTGGCTGCATGAACAAGGTTTTTAGAGCACTGATCATCATCGCTTTGGCGATAGTTATTCACGGTTGCGGAAGCAAAAAAAGCCCTACCGGTGGAGCGGTAGATTCCGAAAAACCGACCGTCTTAACCTCTCTGCCCGCAGCCTTTGGACAGATCTCAAACGGACGCATTCTCATCGATTTTTCCAAACCGATGGACAAAAGTTCCATTACCCAAGGCATCTATATCTACCCCCCCATCGCGGATAAGAAGATCACGCTGGACAAGAACACCGTCACCATCCTCATCAACGAAGAGCTGAAAACGGACACGAACTATTACGTGACCCTCACAACGCGCCTGAAGGACATCCGCGGCAATAATCTGGAGGAAAATCAGACCCTCGTTTTTGCCAGCGGAAAGCTAAATAACTACCGCGTCGCCGGTACCATCGAATATGAATATCCGCTTGACCGAAACTCCTATATCCAGTTCAATCTCCTTTCCGCCGATTCTCTGATCGTTCTAAGCCAAAAGATATCAGGCGGAGCCTATGCCATCGATGCCCTCAACCCCAGCGACTATATTCTCCGTGCCTATATCGATAAAAATAACAATGGTCGTTATGACTTTTCGATCGAGCCCTGGTTCGAAACAAAATCATCCATCCGTCAAGCCACAAATATAAACATGACAATGGCTTATGCGGATACGACCCGCCCCGTGATCAACAACATTCAGCTTCGTTCCAACCGCGAAATACAGATCGATTTTTCCGAAGCGGTCAAATCCTACTCCAACCTCAGGATCAGCCGCGTTCACGACAAAACGGAATTGAAAATCATTAAACAACTCCTGCTTGGCGACAAGCTGCTTCTTCTCACTGCGGAAATGGACAGCTCGGCTTATGCGATTGAGATCATCGCGCTCAGCGATCACAAGGCAAACGCGCACCCGAGAACGCTATATCGCTTCAATGGCACCACCCAAAAAGACGAAACACCGCCGACAATCGTATCTGCCAATCCCCGCAACGGCACCTCGGTGAACGACTTGGAACCGGTTTTGGAAGTGCGTTTCAGTGAGATCATACCCCTCGAAAACGTTATGGTAAAACTGATTTCGACCGAAGGAGGGGAAGTGATCGCCATGGATATCATCCAGGCAGATCATTTTGTATGCAAATTCCGTCCCAAAAGACCTTTGCAAAACTACCGCACCCACTCCCTGATCATTGGCTCCGAGAGCTCGGACATCAGCGGAAACAAATTGGAATCGGATTTTAAGCTCGTCTTTTTACCCCTGAAGCGCGATAAATGACCCGGCTGTGTCCCTGACTTTTTTCCCTGTAGCGCAGCATGCCGATGCTGCGGAAGCGCTTATCTGCTGGCTGCTGCCGCTAAATGTTAGAGTTGTTGATCGTAAATTCTCATCATCCGCCACTCATGGCTGATCAGCGTTTTGAAAAGTCAATTTCCAAAAGTTTCACGATGCGTGCCGCGACGTTTGTGCCAAAGAGATCGGGATGCCTTTCAGGAGTGGAAAAGGTAGATATCGCGTGAGGAAAATCATCCGCGTTGACCGGCAAAAGTAGGTTCCAGCCGCTTTGTACTGTTTCCAGCCATTCTGTCTCATAACGCAGGGTAACACAAGGTTTGCCAAGAATATAGGCTTCCTTTTGTATGCCCCCGGAATCGGTGATGATGATGGCGGAATTGTCCATCAAAGAGATGAAATCCAGATATGCCTGCGGCTCGATGAAGCTGATATTGTTCAGCGATTCGAAATCGAAGCCGCTCAATATGTTGCGCGTTCTGGGATGCACCGGAAACAGAATCAGGCGATCCAGCGTATTCAATCCGCGCAGGATCATTTCCAGATTAGCCGGATCGTCCACGTTGTAGGGTCGGTGCAGAGTGAGTAGAGCATAGGAATCGGGATCCAAATCCAGGAGGTTCAAAACGATGGATTCCTCTCTTGCTCTGACGATGCCATATTTGAGACTATCAACCATGATGTCGCCCACGAGGTGGCATATATCCGTAAGTCCTTCGCGCGCTGCGTTTTGCATGGCGGTTTCAGTCGGTGCGAGGAGGATATCCGAAACGTGATCGGTCACGATGCGATTGATCTCCTCCGACATGCTGCGGTTGAAACTACGAAGACATGCTTCCACGTGCACGGTTTTGATGCCGAGTTTAGAGGCAGCAAGAGCTCCGGCGAGAGTGGTATTTGTGTCGCCATAAACGATTACATAATCGGGCTTTAGGTCAATGAGCAAAGGTTCGATCGAGGAAAGCATTTCCGCGGTTTGCAAAGCTTGCGAGCCGGAGCCGATATTGAGATTGAAATCCGGATCGGGGATTTGCATGTCCCGAAAGAAAACGTCGTTCATTTGAATATCATAATGCTGTCCGCTGTGAATGATTAGCTCCTCATGTTTTTCTCGCAGCAGGCGGGAAAGAGGCGCAAGTTTTACGAATTGTGGGCGGGCTCCGACGATCTGGACAATCTTCATTTTATCTCCTTGTAATCAGGGTGGAGGCAGGATTTCACAAAGCGAAATTATGTCAAGAAACGAATGTCGATGGATTTTCTGTTAACATACTCAAGAAAAAGATAGACAGATTATCCATTCAAAAAATACTTGTCTTTTGGTTCGAGTAAATATATTGAGGTTTATTAATGTTCGAGGATTTGAACGTAACGGAGCTTGTGAGACAATTCGCAACACCGGAGAGAATAACTCTGGCGATCAGGGTGATCCTGATCATTGCCATAGGTATTCCCCTGTTGGGTTTGATCCGCAGGATGATCCGCAAATTGGTCAAAGACCGGCTTTCCCCCCAAAGCGAGCAACTCATAATGCGCGCGGTGTTATACACCGGAATTCTGATCCTATTGATCAGCTTGCTCAACGAGTTTGGATTCAAGCTTACCGCGCTTCTTGGCGCCGCGGGAGTCTTTGGAATCGCCATTGGTTTTGCCTCGCAAACGAGCGTTTCAAACATCATCTGCGGCATCTTTTTGATCTCGGAAAAGCCATTTGTGGTTGGCGATTTCATCCAAGTGGGCAGCACCATCGGGATGGTCGATTCGTTTGATCTGCTCTCCATCAAGCTCAAGACCTCGGACAACCGCTTTGTGCGCGTGCCAAATGAAACCATGATCAAGACGGAAGTGATCAACATCACCCGATTTCCCCGCAGACGGGCGAACATCAACGTTTGTGTGGCATATAAAGAGGATTTGAAGAAAGTGATTGGGATTTTGAAGAAGATAGCGGAATCGGAACCGCTCGCTCTTCAGGACACTCCACCGGTTATAAACGTAGAAAGTTTCGGAGATTCGGGCATCGGCATTCTTTATGGCGTTTGGGGCAAAACCGAGGAGTTAATCCTCCTCAAGACATCGCTAATGATCGGCATCAAAGAGCAGTTTGAAGCAGAAGGAATCGAAATCCCCACCCTTTTTTCCCGCTCTTTGCCGACAAAGAATCTGAACCCATAAAAATAAATACCATAGAAGGAAGAAAAACATGAATACGAAACCCAAAATCAAGGCAATCATCTTTGATCTGGACGGAACCCTGCTGGACAGCCTGAGAGACATCGCCATCAGTATGAATCAAGCACTGGCAGACAGCGGCTTTCCAATCCACGAAATCGAAGATTACAAGGGTTTTGTAGGCAACGGGCTATTTGAATTGTGCAGAAAAGTTGCACCAAAATCCGTAAAATCGGAAAAAGAGATCGAAGCACTCGCGGAGAAATTCTGGTATCTCTATGAAACCCAATGGTATCTGCACACCAAGACCTATCCAGGTGTGTTGTATCTGATCCAACTGAGCGTTGCCAGAAAGCTCAAAGTGGCAATTCTCTCAAACAAAGTGCACTATTTCACCAAAAAGATGATCCGCCACTTTTTCCGCGGCGTGATGGTCAACCACGGTAAAAACCCCTTTGGCATCTACAGCGGCGAACAACCTGATATGCCGGTGAAACCTGATCCCACCAGAGCTTTGGAACTGGCGAAAAGATTGAAGGTCAAGCCGGAGAATATCGCGTTTTTAGGTGACTCCGCCATCGACGTCGAAACTGCAAAGAACGCAGGCATGATCTCTGTCGGAGCAGCCTGGGGATTTCGCGGCAGAGCCGAACTCGAAGCTGCGGGTGCGGATCTGATCTTTGATACTCCCACGGAGTTTTCCACCTACCTGGAAAAAAGCCCCGTCATCTGATGAAATCCTTTCGTAAGGAGCTCTGGTTCAATACCGCCCACCGGCGTGAGTATCTCAATTTCACTTCTGAAATGGAGAAATGCGTGCATGAAAGCGGAATCAGAGAAGGCTTGTGTTTGGTGAACGCCATGCACATCACAGCCTCGATCTTCATCAATGACAATGAATCCGGCTTGCATGGCGATTTTGAACGCTGGCTGGAAAAGCTCGCCCCCGAAAAACCGCACTCCCAATATGCTCATAATGGCTTTGAAGACAATGCCGACGCGCATCTCAAACGCCAGCTCATGGGTCGTGAGGTGGTGGTGGCGATCTCCGACGGCAAGCTCGATCTCGGCATCTGGGAACAGATATTCTACGGCGAATATGACGGCAAACGTGCCAAACGCGTGCTCGTAAAAATCATCGGAGAATGATCCTCAAACGAGGATAATCTTCTACAATCCAAAAAAAAGGTCATCCGCGAGGGTGACCTTTTTTGTAATACGTGATGGGAAACTTATCTATTTGAAATAGTAGTATACGCCGATCTGGGGAACGTGCATGACGATTTCGCTATTCTGATTGAAAGTAAGCGGCAGCTCGAAACTGAAGGAAAACTTGTCGCTAACCCAAGTTTCGCACGAAATTGGTCAAATTTGCAATTTTGTGCTCGTAAGTCATTGATAAATAGACAGCGCGCTTCCCAAAAACAGCAAAAAATAACCAAAACGGCAACCATAATAAATCTTGACATATATTCGGCTCTCAATAACCTGACGTCATGTTTATAAGAAAGAAAGTTTCAACGAACCCAAGTAACGGTAAGGTATATACTTACTACCAGTTAGTCGAGTCTAGAAAGATCGAGAAAGGATCGCGCAGT
>JAUYAR010000010.1 GCA_030693415.1 Candidatus Cloacimonadaceae bacterium
CGTGTTACTCACCCGTTCGCCACTCTCATTTCCCCGAAAGGAAACTACCGTTCGACTTGCATGCCTAATCCACGCCGCCAGCGTTCGTCCTGAGCCAGGATCAAACTCTCCATCATTTTTAATAATGATTGTAATTGACAATTTTGGCTCGCATAAACCTCTATGGCACTCTATAAACTTTTTAAAGATCAATTTTTACCTACTCTCGACGAGCAGGTTGTGCCATATTTCTGAGCACCGTTTAAATGTCAACAGAAAATGTGTTTTTCTTTTTCATTCTTTTCCGCATGCGGACATCGAGACATCCTAATTTATAGCTTTGCTTGCTGTTATAAATGTTGTAAAATTCGCCGATTATATTTGTTGATTACTGCCGCTGTCTGCCAAAAGCGTCTGAATGCAATACAAACCACACGAAACAATCGTGAATATGTCCTCAACACCGATCTCCTTTCCTCCCCTGCACCCGATGAATTGTATTGACAGGATCGGCACTCTGAGAAATAAGGAATCAACAATATCTTTGGAGATAACAAAATGCTAAGGCATATACTTTTATCTAAGTTACACCGCGCGACAGTGACTGAATGCGATCTCAATTACAATGGAAGCATAAAAATAGATGAAGCTCTTATGGAGCTGAGCGGAATGCGCGAGTTTGAGCGAGTTGATGTGTTTAACATCAACAATGGCGCCAGATTCTCGACCTATATTATCAAGGGAGCGCGCAACAGCGGCGAGATCGGCATCAATGGTGCCGCAGCCAGGCTTGCTCATGCCGGAGACAAGATCATCGTCATCAATTATGGCGTGATGGACGACAACGAAGCGGCAAGCCATACACCTTGCGTCATCATCCTGGATGACAACAACCGCCCGGTCACATAGATGAATATCATCACCGATGTACGCGAGATGCAAGAAATCTGCAAACAGCGGAATCAAGCTGTAAAAACAGGTTTCGTGCCCACCATGGGCTTTCTGCATGAGGGTCATCTTTCTTTAGTGGAAGAATCCTGCCGGACATCGGATGTGACAATAGTATCCATCTATGTGAACCCATCGCAATTTGGTGCCAATGAAGATTTTGGCGCTTATCCGCGTGATTATGACAGAGACCTGAGACTGCTTGCAGAGCACAATGTTGACTATGTCTTTATGCCGGACAGCGCTCAAATGTATCCCCAGGGACACAAAAGCTGGGTTGAAGTGGAAGGACTTTCCGATATTCTTTGCGGATCGAGCCGACCGGGACACTTCAGGGGCGTGGCGACCATCGTTCTCAAACTGGTCAATATCGTGCAGCCGCATCTGATGTTCATGGGCATCAAGGACTTCCAGCAAGTGGTCATTCTGGAAACAATGCTGAAAGACCTGAACCAAGGCACAAAAATCGTGCGCTGCCCCATCCTCCGCGAGCCGGACGGCTTGGCGATGAGCTCCAGAAACTGCTATCTGGACATCAAGGAACGCATAAGCGCAATATGCCTTTATGGCTCGATCGGACAAGCTCAATCGCTTTACCAATCAGGGACGAGAGACCGCGAGACGATCCTTGCCGCTGCCAAACAGATCATTTTCTCCGCCGACGGGAAAATCGACTATATCAAACTTGTGGATCAGAACACCCTCAGCGAAGTGGAAACCGCCGATGAAAACACCCGCATCATGTTGGCAGTTTATATCGGCAAAACACGTCTGATCGACAACGATGCACTGAGTGCTTGACATCAGACCGTCATCGAAAATGCTGGCTCAAATGACAAAAAGAAATCTCATAAATCCCTCTATCAGAGATATAATGTGCGAAAGTGGCGGAATTGGCAGACGCGCTGGACTTAGGATCCAGTAGGGATAACCTGTAGGGGTTCGAGTCCCCTCTTTCGCACCAGTATCTTGCTGAATGATAATAACTAAGGAGTATATAGTGCAAGTAGAATTCAAACAAATCAACGCCGTCACCAAAGAAGTGAACTTGAGTGTCGAAGCCGAAAGAGCCGATAAGGAATATAAAAGATATTTGAATAAATCCGCGCGGGACGTCCAGATCCCCGGATTCCGCAAGGGCAAGGCTCCGCTGAGCATGGTCGAACGCATGCACGCGGACACAATACGGGACTATTTTTTGAAACATATCGTCGATATCATTTTCGAAGAAGCGGTCAAGGATCACGATATCCATTTCCTGCTTTATCCCGAAGTGAAGGACATCACCTGGGAGCCGGGTTCCGAGATGAATATCGTCATCGAGATCGAACACGAACCCGATATTGATTTCAAACAAACAGAAGGTTTGCGCGTTCCTTACACGCCAGTCTCGCTTGAAAACGAAGCGATGAAATATCTCAAACACTTAGCGGAAGAAAACGCCAATGTTATCGACATCGAAATTGCCGAGGATAACGATATGGTAACGACGGAAATGAGCTTCAAAACCGGCAACACGGTGCACAAACATGGCGCGGTTCTCTTTGCTGGAGACAAATTTCCCCAGCGGTCTTTCAAAGAACTGGCCGGATCCAAAACCGGAGATCTCATTGACATCCCTATCAGCGGAAAGTCCATCAAACTGATGACCAAGCAAAACATCGCCGAGCTTGACAACGACACCGAATATCCCTGTAGCGTGATGGTCAATTCGGTCACCAGATATACTATCCCCGCGATCGATGACGACTTTGCCAGGGACATGGAGTTTGAGAATCTGGAAGAGATGAAATCCAAGGTCATGGCGGATCTGGAAAAGCGCGTGGAGCATCAAAACTTCAATGGCGAGAACCTTGCCTTGATCTCCAAACTCTATATCGACAACTATTTCGATCTTCCAAGCCGCACCATCGATTATTTGGCTGAAAAAGATCTGGAGCGGATGGACAAACCCGAATGGAAAAAGTATTATGAATACCAGATCAAGATGCAGATCGCTCAGGAAATGATCACTTACTACACGGTAAGCAATCTTAAAAAGCGGATCGAGCTTGAAATAACCGATGAAATGAAAGATGAATACATTGAGCATGAAGCGATCCTTGAGGATAAAAGCGTCGGCGCCTATAAAGAAACACATCAGGATGAAATGGACAATGAAAACTTCCCTGAGGAGATGCGGACCTATTTCATCCTGCGCAAGCTTGCCGCCGTTTCGGAATTTCACATTCCCGATCCTGAGGATCAGCATTACGATGATGAATACATCGAGGATGCCGAGATAATCGAAGAAATCCCCGAACCCAATACCGCGAAAGGAAATCAGGAGGACAAATGAACTATATCCCAATCGTGATCGAACAAGTCGGACGCGGCGAACGCGCTTATGACATCTATTCCCGTTTGCTCAAGGATAGGATCATCTTTGTGAGCGGCGGCATCGACGATAATCTCGCAAATACCGTCGTCGCCCAACTTCTTCACCTCGAAGGCGAAGACGCACAGCGCGACATCTATATGTACATCAACAGTCCCGGCGGAATCATCTCTTCCGGCCTGGCGATCTATGACACAATGCAATACATCAAACCAAACGTGTGCACGATCTGTATCGGTCAGGCGGCAAGCATGGCGGCGGTCTTGCTCGCTGCGGGTGAAAACGGTAAAAGAACGGCACTGCCAAACAGCAGAGTAATGATCCATCAACCGATGGGCGGCGCCCAGGGGCAAGCCAGCGACATCGAAATCATGGCAAAAGAGATCCTTTATCTGCGCGAACGCATGAATCAGATACTGCAAATGCACACCAAACAAACGATCGAAAAACTGACCTTTGACACCGACCGTAACTTTTTTATGAGCGCCGCCGAAGCCAAAAACTATGGCATCATCGACGAAGTCATCGCCAATCGGAAATAACTTGACGGGATTTGCCTCCCAACAAAGCATGCAAAATATAAAGATAAGAATCATAAGAATCCGGGGAGGATTTCTTGGATAAATATAAGAACCTGAGCTGCTCATTTTGCGGTAGAGCCGAGCTTGAAGTCAAGACTCTGATCCGCGGAATCGCAGGAAATATCTGCGATGAGTGCATTTCCATGTGCCACAACATCGTCGAAGCCAGCGAACCTAAACCTGAAACCGGTGAATTCGAGCTTCATATACCCAGTCAGATCAAATCCTATCTTGATCAATACGTGATCGGGCAGGACAGAGCAAAAATGATCATCTCCGTTGCCGTTTATAACCATTACAAACGCATTTTCAAGCAAAACAAAGACGACGAGATCGATCTGGAAAAAAGTAATATCATGATGATTGGTCCCACCGGCAGCGGCAAGACCTTGATCGCGCAGACCTTGGCACGGTTCCTCAGAGTACCCTTTGCCATTTCGGATGCGACGACGCTCACCGAAGCCGGCTACGTTGGAGAGGACGTGGAAAACATTCTTGTTCGCCTTTTGCAGGCTGCGGATTATGACGTCTCCAAAGCCGAATGCGGCATCGTCTATATCGATGAGATCGACAAAATCAGCCGCAAATCCGAGACCCCCTCCATCACCAGAGACGTCTCCGGCGAAGGCGTGCAGCAAGCACTGCTCAAGATCCTCGAAGGCACCAAAGTGAACGTCCCCCCCAAAGGCGGAAGAAAGCATCCCCAACAGGATTTCATCGAAATGGATACCAAGAATATCCTCTTCATCGCCGGCGGAGCATTCTTTGGATTGGAAAAGATCATCAAGGAACGCATGGATAAAAAAGCGATCGGTTTTGACGTCAACCTGGGGTCCAAAATAATTGACAGCGCGGTATTTGAGCACACCAATTCTCACGATCTGCTTAAATATGGTCTCATCCCTGAGCTGATCGGCAGGATGCCCATTATCTGCACTTTGCACGAGCTGGACGAATCTGCCTTGATCGACATCCTGACCAAGCCCAAAAACTCCCTCGTGCGCCAGTATCAGAAGTTCTTTGATATGGACGGAGTGGATTTGAGCTTTGACGAAGAAGCGCTGAAAAAGATCGCAGAGGTCGCGATCAAGCAACAGACCGGCGCCCGCGGCTTGAGATCGATCATGGAAAAATTCATGCTGCGCATCATGTATGATATCCCTGACAAGAAAACAATCAAGGCTTGCCACATCAATCAGGACGTCGTAACCGGCGATTGCGAACCGGATTTTGCCTACTTGGAATCTATCTCTGATAGAAAGCAAGCAGTAAACAAATAACACCTCGGGAGTTTTGCATGCAAAGAATCATGATTATCTGCCTGATGATCCTTGTGGCGCTTGCCATGGTGGGTTGCGAAGCAGATGGCGAGCTTAGAATCCGCAACCGTACCAGCGCGAAACTTATCTTCAGCATTGATGCCGCAAATCCTATCCAGCTTGAATCCTGGAAAAACTGGTCTAAATACTACGCTGAGGATCAGGTCGTCCAAATTCAGTATCAGGGGGATTATATCTTTCCAAACACGCTGGAACGCACCATCCATAAAGGGCTGTTGACAGCATTGGACATCAACCCCACTGGAGGTGCCATCCGTCTGATCAACAATGGTAATGCAATCGTCTTCAATGTTTTTCTCTCCCCCTCCAAGCGACACGAGCTGGGGAGATGACGACCTTGGCAGCAACCTCGATGTGAATGCTGAAGCGCTATGGACTCTCACCCCAGTCCTGTGGGACATTCTCGTGATCGATTCCAATGGCACCAGCTATTTCAAACTGGGTGTGTCTGTTACGGTAGATCAGACGATCAATCTGCCCCTCTCGACCTTCACCAAATCCGTCACCAATACCAAAACGGAAGGAATCGCCGCTCCCAACAATCCCGGCAGGTCCTACCGCAGCTTTTAGATCAAATCTATAGAACCAGAAATTAATAGTTCCTGTTTGAAGGAGAAATGATGACCCCAGATGTGACATTACCACGCCGGGAAAAGCTGGCGGAACGCCTGAACGATGGCGAAAACATCATCCTGTTTGCCAACTCCAAAGGAGAGCTCGAAAAGTTTTCACAAGATAACAACTTTCTTTATTTCACAGGGTTGAATCATCCTGAATTGATCTATACAGCAGGTAAATTCGGCGGCAAGTTTAACGATATGCTATTTATTGAGCGCAGCAATCCAGAACGTGAGGTGTGGGATGGAAAGAAGCTGACTGCCGATGAAGCCACCCAGATCAGCGGCATCAAAAGAGTGAAATACCTGGATGAGTTTTACGCGGTTCTTTCCACCATGTGCCCCATGATGAAAAAGATTTATTCCAACTTGGGCTTTGTCTCTTTAACCAAGCCTATGACATATCCCATGTATATGTTGGAGCCACTCCGGATTCGCCATCCCCAAATTGAAATCAATCAGGTAAATGACATGGCTGCGCCTTTGCGTAAGGTGAAGGACGATTTTGAAATACTTCAGATCCAAAAGGCGATCGACATCACCGGCAAGGGCATCTTGGACGCCATGGAATCCGCGCGAGCCCAGATGATGGAATATGAACTGGAAGCGATGCTGTATTACCGTATGCAGAGAAGCGGAGTCCAGCATTGGGGATTCGCGCCAATCATTGCCGCCGGAATCAATGCCGCCACTTTGCACTATGGCAATAACGATTGCTTGATCGAGGTTGGCGATCTCGTCCTCATGGACGTGGGCGCTTCATATAATAATTACAGCGCGGACATCACTCGCTGCTTTCCGATCTCCGCAAACTTCACCTCCAGGCAGAGACAGATCTATCAAAGCGTATTGGATGTACAGAAAGAGATCATCTCGATGATCAAACCCGGCGTATTGCTGAGCACTCTGAATATCACAACTCGTGATCTGTTGGCTGAAAAAATGATCTCCATCGGCTTGATCGAAAGCGCCGATCAGATCGAAAAATACTATATGCACAGCGTCAGCCACTTCCTCGGAATGGACACCCATGATTTGGGCGGACGCGAAGCTGTGCTTGAAATAGGCAATGTCATCACCGTCGAACCCGGCATCTACATCCCCGAGGAAAAGCTTGGAGTGCGCATCGAGGACGACGTTCTGGTCACCGAAGACGGATTTTGCGTGCTCTCTCAAAACATCCCCAAAGAGATCGATGAGATCGAAGATATCCGCCGCAACGCGTTGAGTTGAGCATGCGCAAAGCCATCTATCCCGGCACTTTTGATCCCATCACTCTGGGTCATCTTGACATCCTCGAAAAAACAACCAAACTCTTCGATGAGGTGATACTTGCCGTGGCGGATTATACCGGTAAGCAGAATCTCTTCAGCCTCGAAGAACGATTTGAACTATGCAAACAGGCGACCTCGAATCTGAGCAACGTATCCGTGACTACTTTCAAGGGCTTGGTGGTGGATTATGCCAAAGCGCAAGGCTGCGGCGTCATGATTCGCGGTATGCGCGCGGTTTCAGATTTTGAATACGAACTTTCACTGGCGCTGACCAACAAAAAGCTCAATCCCACAATCGAAACCATCTTCCTCGTCCCGAGCCTGAAATATATGTATCTATCTTCATCCATGATCAGGCAATTGGCGGAGCTTGGCGCCAGCCTTGATGATTTTGTCCCGCCTGCGGTATCCACAGCCTTGATCGGCAAGCTGCGCAAGGATTGACATGGCAAAACGCGAAACAATCTCAAAAGACATCACCCAGATCTCCGAACGCAGTTTGCCATCGGACGTAAATGCCGAAGCCGCGCTGCTTTCAGCCATGTTGATCGATTCCGGCGTGATCAGCAAAGGTATCGAGATGATCAAGGAAGAATATTTCTATCGCAGCGCCCACAAAATGATCTTCCGTACGATCGCGGAACTTTTCAACGAAAGCATCGAGGTCGATGCCATCACTCTGATCAACCGTCTGGAGCGCAACAACCTGCTCGAAAAGATCGGCGGAATACCCTATATCAACGACATCCAGGACTACGTCGTTTCCAGCGCCAATTTTGATTACCACCTCAATATCGTCACCGAACAAGCCCTGCTAAGGCATCTGATCCTGGCATCAAACGGCATCATCGAATCCTGCTATTCATCGTCAAAGCCGGTCAAAACCATCGTGGACGAAGCAGAACAGGCGATCTTTGCCATTGCCGAACTGCCCACCCATCAAGGCTTTATCAAGATTGATCAGATCAGTGCGGAAGTGCTGCACACCATCGATACCATCGCCTCCACCAAAGTTCCGGTCGTGGGCGTGGCTTCCGGCTACAGCGATCTCGATCATCTCACCGGTGGCTTTCGTCCTGGACAATTCATCATCATCGCCGCTCGTCCCGCCATGGGAAAGACTTCCCTGGCATTGAACATCGCTTCCCACGCCGCTGTCAATCTCGGCAAAAAGGTGGCCATCTTCACGATGGAAATGGCTGCCGAGGAAGTGATCATGCGCATGTTCAGCTCCGCCGCGGAAGTGAATATGGATTCGATGCTCAAGGGCTTTGGCATGAACGAGGAAAAACTGATTCGCATCATGCAAGCTTCGGACGTCCTTTCCAGCAAACAGATCTACATCGACGAATCCGGAACGAACACTCCGCTTGATATACGAGCAAAGACGAGACGCCTCGCAGCCGAAGTGGGTGGTCTGGATCTGATCATCATCGACTATCTGCAGTTGATGACTTTGCCTCGCGATCGGGACAACCGTCAACAGGAGATTTCCGAAATCTCACGCGGATTAAAAATCCTCGCCAAGGACATGAAGATCCCAGTGGTCGCGCTCTCCCAACTCAACCGACTGCTTGAATCCAGAGAGAACAAGCGTCCCCATCTTGCCGATCTGCGCGAATCCGGCGCCATCGAACAGGACGCCGATCTCGTGATGTTCATCTATCGCGACGAATATTATTATCCGGATAAAACCGACAAACCCGGCATCGCGGAAATCATCATCGGTAAAAACAGACACGGCGCCACCGGATCGATAGATCTTGGTTTCGTCAAGGAATACACCATGTTTCGCAGCCTCGACACCACTCATGAACGTTAAAATCCTGGCTGGCATCGGCGAATACAGCATTTTTCTCGGCAATACTTTAAAGCGCATCCCCGCCCTCGGAAGAAGAAGGCAGGAATTTCTCATCCAGTTCAAGCGCATCGGCTATGATTCCATCTTTCTGATTACCCTCACCGCTGCTTTCACTGGACTGGTGACCGCTCTGCAAGCAGTATATCAATCAAAGGGTTACATCCCGCTTCACTTGCTCAGTGTCTTGATCGGCAAATCCACGATGATTGAATTGGCGCCAGTGCTCACCGCGTTGGTGATGACGGGAAAAGTGGGAGCTTCCATTGCCGCGGAGATCGGGACAATGAAAGTGAGCGAACAGCTTGACGCATTGAAAAGCATGAGCATCTCACCGGAGGAGTTTCTCTATATGCCACGCGTGGTTGCCGGTTTGATCGCCTTCCCGATCCTCACCGTCTATGCCAATCTAATCGGCATTTTATGTGCCTGGTATTTTTCATGGCTAAGATATGGCATCCATTATCACACGTTTTTCAACAACATGAAAAGCTATTTCGAACCATCCGATCTCTGGGGCGGACTGATCAAATCCGTCGTCTTCGGGTTTCTGATCACCACCCTGAGCTGCTTTTTCGGCAGCCGCAGTTTTGGCGGAGCCGAGGGGGTTGGCAGAAGCACCACTCTCACAGTCGTTTACAGCTCCGTCCTCATCCTCGTCATGGATTTCTTTGTTGCCTGGATCCTCTTTGGGGGGTTTTGATGCGGCAAATCGGCTTTTTCCTTTTACTGATCGGTCTTTTGGCGGCATGCAATTCCAAATCTGATCAATCGGCACCGGCGCCAAATCCGGCATCCACCAAAACGTGTCTCAGTATCTTTGCTTTGGAAAGCATCCGCACTTCCGGTTTCGAAGGCGCGTTGATCAAGGATTATGCCAAGAAGTTCAATTGTGCGGTGAGCCTGACGCTCTTTCCCACGATGCCGGAACTGGTCAAAGCACTGATAGCAAAGGAAAACGACGGCGACATCGACGTCGTCCTGAATATGGACAATTGCTTCGCCCTCGAAGATACACTCAAAGGAAGATTTCTCCCCTTGAACGCGATCGCGAAAAACGAGCTGAGCCGCGATCTCTATCTTGACCCAAATACCACCTTCATTCCATACGCCTATGCCAATCTCGGCATCATCTACAACGAAAAAGTGTTCGACAGCCCTCCGCAATCTTTTGGCGAATTGCAGGATGCGAAATATTTTCGCCAGATGGCGATCTGTGATCCGCATCAATCCGGGCTTGGACGCGCTACTTTGTATTGGACCTTGGCGCTCTTTGGAGATTTTGGCTATGAGCATTTGTGGCAAAGCCTGCGCAAAAACGTAAAGAAAGTCTATAATTCTCCGCAGCAAGCACTTGAAGCCCTCAAGAAAGGCGAATGCAGCATGATGATCGGTTTCAATTCCACCCCCGCCTGGCTCGAGGAACTCAATCAATCCGACAAGTATTTCAAAACCTCGATGCTCAAAGAAGGCAGCTATCAATATTCCGAATCCGCCGCCATCCATGCTCAAACCCGAAACGAAAGCGTGGCGCGGCATTTCATCGAGTATCTGATCAGCACCGAAGCGCAAAAAATGGCGATCTATAAGCTCGGCCTCTTTCCCGCCAATTCCAAAACCAACCTGCCCATGCGCTTTGCCCGCATACCGCTGAGTTCGTGGACGGTGAACAAACGGCTGAGCGAAGATCAGATCAGAACGGAATTACCGGTCTGGCTGTATTTTTGGGATTCGCTGTTCAACTATGGCATCGCGTTTGCCGATTAACGTTTCCGGATACAATTGATCCCGATATCCAAGCCCGGCTTCCACGTTGTCCTCTACCAACCGGAGATCCCGGCAAACACGGGAAATATCGGCAGACTCTGTCTGGGATCGAATTCAACTTTGCATCTGATTTCTCCCTGTCGTTTTCTGCTCGATGATAAATCCTTGAAACGCGCCGGACTGGATTATTGGCACCAGCTCAATGTGCAAGTCCATGATAGCATTGAAGATATCTATCACCTTTTCCCCCATGAACGGATCTTTCCCTGCACCACCAAAAGCGAGCTTTGCTATAGCGTGATCGAGTATCAAAGCGGTGACGTCTTTGTCTTTGGACCGGAATCCCGCGGCTTGCCCGAAGAGCTTTTGCGCAGACATCCGGATCAGTGCGTCAGCATCCCGATGAGCCAAAAAATCCGCTCCATAAATCTTGCCAATTCCGTCGCGATTGTCATCTACGAGGCTCTTCGTCAAATCGGTTTATAGTCCCTTTTCATCAATATCTGTTGATACAGAAATCCACTAATCAAAGGACAAGCTATTTACAATTGGCGGTTTTCAACAGTTGACTTACGGCACAAATATCAGCGCTTCGAATATTCTATCCAACTAACTTACCACCAATCACTTACACATTTCCCCCTTATGCCCATCCCCTTCCAAAGCGTTAATCAAGCCTTAATCAAGCGTTAATCAAGCGTTAGTTTTATTACGCTTGATTAACGCTTGACTATCGCTTGATTGACGCTGTCAAGCAGTAGCGCAGCATGCCGATGCTGCGGAAACGAAAATCCCCACTCAAATCCCCCACAAAAATGATGATTCTGTTTGACAGGTTTTTTCTTCGCAGGATCGGCATCCTGCGCTACAGTGACAACAACGCTTGGCAACACTAAAGACCACTGATTCTCCATAGTGTTCGGATAAAGCAGCGTAGAATGGTGATGGTTTTTTAACAGTCTCAACAAGGTAGATTTATTTATGGGAAAGAAAGTTCTTGACGAAAATCTGGATTTGAATTAATGTGGAATCAGGTGATTATGATTGTAGCAATCAGCATAAAGTATATATTGTGTGAGGCGAAGACTTGCTAACAAGTCTTCAAAGAAAATGAGAAACAATGAGTTGGAATTTACACCAACATTTGGGACTCAACTTTTAATCAGGCATTGACACAATATTCCCAAGCTCTTAACATCCTCAAACTAGGATTGGAGGGATCTGACATTTACGCACAGGACAAAGAAAACACGTATTTAGGAACCATTACTAATAAGTTTAGCATTGATTCAGTGCTTAATGACTATGGTACTTATGGGAATAAGTATAGCAGCAAGTCAATTTGGAACGATTATGGAACGTTCGGTGGAAAATATAGTATGTATTCACCGTATAATAAATACTCTTCCAAACCACCAGTGATAATCAAGAATAGGAAGATCATTGGGTATCTATCCACTAACAAGTATTACACAAACTCGCTTGATCCAGACATTCTCAAATTGTTCAAGGAATGAAGTTATATTTATGAATTCAAATCTTAGGTTTCTTAATATCGATAACGCAATGTGGCTGTAATCCAGATGTTACGATATCAATCTCTGAATACATAAAAAGGAAGATATATGTTTAAGATAATCACAAAACTTCTTGCATCATGTTTGGTGGTATATATGCTTACCTCTTGCGTATCCTCACACCCAAATGGAAACGCGAATAATGCCAAACCCGAAGAAATTTTTACCTATAGTTTTAAGAAAGTATCAACAACTCGTGATGGAATTGAGAATTACTTGGAAAGCAGTTCCCTGGATCCAATTGAGGGTGTCTGGTCTGGCAGTATGGCTATTTTTACTGAGTGGACTGCTAATGGTAAGACTCAAAGTGTTGCAAAATCTGGTGTTGATACCGATGAGTATTACATTGTAAGGAACCACCTTAGCGGCAGTGAAGAATATATGCTGATCTACAACAGGGAGTTAAGTCCTGAGGGGGCTGGTGATATCTTCAACTTCGGAGATATAATAGCTATAGCCATAAAAGACATATATGATCCGCATAAATACTACTTTTCCTTTGATAGTGGACGTAAGGATACACCTGCAACGATTTTCAAAATGCACTTGAATGATAACTTGCTTAAGGGCTCTTACAGCAGTGTTGCTGAGAATGGGGGAGTTAAACTATCAACAAAGCAAGATCGTTTGTTTAAGAGAGTTTCTATTGACCGACTTTAAATAGCCACTAAATGCTTTGCACTAGCGACTAATCTCATCTTCAGAGCTACATATCGTAGCTCGTATATGACTTTGAATTCGCTTTTGAGACCGGTCATGTAGGAATAACCAATTCCTTTTCAGTCCAATATGAAAAATTTACTTGACATAAAATCAATGGCGAATGGTATCGACTGTAATGTCTATTAGAAGAAAGGCGTATATATATTTATGCCTATTTTCTACCATAACAAGAAGGAATCCGTTTTGCACTAAAAGGGATTTTGTCACATAACAAAGTAGCCTACTCGTTATAATAGTTGATTGGAGTTCATATGAGGCATGCAGATACATATATAACGTTTCTTGTTGCTATCTTAGGAATAGCATATCCCATCATTATTCAAGTGATCTCAAGAATCGAAGATAAATATAACTCTCAAAGTATAGCTCTCTTGTTTGAGAAAGAGGTCATTCACATTGTTTATTTTGTGACACTGATATGTTCTATTGTTGTCACAATTCTATGGACATGGGATATGCCACCGTTACGATATGCAGTGATTGAATTCATGTTTGAGAGTAGTTCGGATTGGTTTATTTTTACTTTTATTACCATGTTGATTATTGTTTTCATTCTAGAAGTGAAGTTACTAATGACATATAGCGTAACCATAAAACTAGCTAAACGCATTATAAAGCAATACAATAGACGTAATGATAGTAGCGGTATATGTTTTACTGCTGCAAGTGATCTGCTTATTTGCGCTTTACGCAATGGGCACCAAGATGCTTTTGAATTATTAAGTGAGTTTATAGGAGGTGAGTTTGAAGAATTCAGAAGACAGGATCTTAACTTCCCAAAATTGTATTATGATATCGATAGAAAACTGTTAATAGAGATGCTAACTTCCGATGAGTTTTCCTTTAAGGCATTAAGGTACAGAGTTGCGACTGCAAGTTACCTATTAGGAAGTGAGCTAAGCGACAAAATTTCTAGAGATACACTAACCCAAATCTGGCACAATCTGATACTCATGTTAGAAAGCAATCATATAGACATGTATATGTTGTATTGGGAGTCGATGGATAACAGATTAAGAAATTTCCGTTTCCGGAAGCGAATCGGGCGCAAAGAATCTTCTATTGATATGGATTCGACAGACAATGAGAGCATTAAAGAATCCCTTGATATGAGGATGGTACGCTACCATTGTGCATTGGGAGGGTTAGTTCTATATCTCCAAAAACACGAAGCTATCCGAAGAATGTTTCTATACACATCGAGTGAACCTCCAGATTATCACCTTTTACCAAACACATTAAGGGAAGTATATAAGCTCTTTGTTTACTTTTTTGATCCTTGGGGAGACAATTTTAGTTTCATTTCTTCAGACTATTACTTTCCGCACAACGAAGGAATAGCTCAAGACAAAATAGTTCCCAAATGGATTTGCTCGTACATAGCGATTCTGTTTTTTCGACTTCACACACTACGACCTCATCACTTCGGTCAAGATTCGTATTGTATTGAGGAGTTGCCTACATCACAACGAAAAAAACTAATCTGGCTGAATTGCATTGAGGGCTTTCGACGTTCTGTAAAAGAGTGGATAGAGCAACCTGAATTGTTATATAAAATGGGTATTGGCGATATTGATCAGAACTGGAGTATTGATAAAATGAACCCTGATTTAATAATCGATAAGATCAAAGGAGAATTGATAGAAGCTATGGATAAAACAATTCTAGAGCAGGGATTGTCTCCCGATAAAGTGAAAACCTTCCTAGATTCAAGTAGTGAGTTGATTCAGAAATATATTCTATCTCTCAAAAGGACTACGAGTTCCACGCTCAAAGATTTTGTTGGGAATAGATCATATGCTTATGGGAAAAGAATCCTGCTAGAAAAAAGTTGTTTTCAAGCTGATGAAGTATTGAGTGCAGATAATTATGACAAAATCCTAGCATCAATGGTAATAGCGAACTTGAAACATATCTTATCTCATTCATTCGTTGCAAATGCGAGTGCAAAATATCAGTTCAAACCTGAGGACATATTCCTAGCCATAGATAAACTAAAGCTAGATAAAAACATACATCTTATTATTAACATGAACCTGAATCTCAGCTTTTACATTGATGTGCAGAAAGTCCAAGATCTTACATTAGATGATTATAAGGGCATTGAAATTGTATCGCTTGATAGTTATGATAGGTCATCCGGTTATTCATTGTTTATTCTGGAAAAAGAGAAACTCCCCTATCTAAATTTTGTGTTACCTACCAATGAAGAACGAGCAAAATTCAAACTATCTGATAGCATTTATGAGGGCAAAATATTCGCATCGGTTATTGATCTGAAAGATGATGAGGATTTGCGCGCAGAGCTTGAGCCAAAAAACACTGATAAGGATTTGAAGCGCTACGTTTTGGCTTGCATAGCCTTTGTATTAGAGATTCAATGGAGCAAAGATGTAAAAATTGTTCAGATTCAACAGCTTTTACATAGGGATAGTCAGCAGCTTCTTAGTAATCTGTCAGATGTTCCGAAGTTTTTAACCCCTAGTCCGTGCTGAACGATACCATTGGTTTGCTCAATATAACTCCTCATGACAGTTATAAACCTATTCTGACAATGCTTTCATTAGTTCTCAAAGAAATCGTAATACTCTGTTAGTGTCTTGATCCAAAGGTCGTATTTGTTCTGATACTTGATATACTCCTCATGACTCACCAATCGGCAACTATCTACGATGTAGCTATCTATGGTTCCTATCAGATCAATCACGATATTGACAGGGGTCTTATCATCTCCGAGATAATATCTCCCTATCAAAGTAGTAGCTGTCCACAATCTTGGGTCGGTCGGATCCTTCCAGTCTTTCTGCGCTCCTTTGGGTATTGCATACTCGGCGGTCTCGATTAGGTCCAGAATTGCCAACATTGCCACACGATCTTCTGCTTTGCCAATGCCATAGCCGATATCCACGCCGCGAGAAGAGTACTGGATATTCCGGAGTAACTGAGCCACCCATTCCGCTTGATGAGAGCCACTCCTCCAAAAAATAGAGCCACTCGTTCCGCTACTGAGAGCCAGTATTGCTAGAGTATTATCTAATATATAGTTACATAGTATTTATGAGTTA
>JAUYAR010000011.1 GCA_030693415.1 Candidatus Cloacimonadaceae bacterium
GTTGATCCAGATAGTCGGGAAGCACTCAAAGATCAGTCGCTTGGGTTCTCTGCTGTAGTTGGATACTGTCTGTAGTTTATCAGCAGAAACCGACAGACTGATGATAGCTCGGCTTGCAGCAGTATCTGTCAGGCTGTGCTTTATCTGTCCGTAATCGGTGGCATTGGTCTTACCTTGTATGAAGTCCACTTTGAAGAAGTTCGGCATAGTCCCTATACCTCAGACCTGATCTGTTTGCCAGTATCGGCAATCTCACTGACTCTGACCGGATCATTAGACAGCGGATCGACATTGATTTCGATGATGGACTTACTGTCCTTGATATTCTGTTTCATCTCAACAACCTGATCACGCAAATCGCTCATAATATCCAAGAGCGCAGTGATACTGCCATTGCCAGATATACTGCCACCTGAGCCGTAATATGAGCCGATGTTGGCAGGCAGTGGGACACTCGACATCGACAATCCTGCAAAGGCAAGTTTCACCTGATTAAGCGGTGCGAAGTTCAGGAAGTCGAATATACCTCGACCCAGTGCTCTTACTCGGTCTTTGGCTGTGATGTACTCATCACCTTCAGCTTCGATGATGATCCCACCGGTACTATGTGAGTTACCGACCAACATACCACCTTTGGCTGCTTTGGGTGGTTCGGTATTACTGATGGCAGCGACATTAGCCAGTCCTGCTCCGATGGCTGCGGCGGCAGCAGTACAGCCAGTCCGGGACCGACTACCGGGATACCTGCCATTGCCTTGTAGGCGGCAGTAGCAGAGGAATAGGTATCCATCATTGCTTGAGCTATGGAAAGCGTCTTTCAGACTGCAAAGCCCTTCTTACCGAAGATCTCACTGGTCTTGGCAAGGTTACCGAGTATGGAACTTACTCCTTCACCCATGATTTTCGCATCTTCCCCCTTTGCATTACGGAATCAATACGGACTCATTACGGACTAAGTCCGTATTGACTCCGTAATGCTAAGGAGAATGTAGCGCAGCATGCCGATGCTGCGAGGAGGTGATACCTGTTTCTATTCACATATTTATCTTCGCAGGATCGGCATCCTGCGCTACTTGAAGGTGCCGATCCTGCGTTCGGATTTTGGACATTGTCTGGAGGTGATGCGGGATTCATGGGTCGATCACTTGTCCGGGCACGGCAAAAAACACTCAAAATCAGAGGTTTAGAATAAAATCCTTTACAAAAAGGGGCTCATGGAAATCTTGGTCTTTCCGAAAAGTCTTTAGGAGATACTTATGTCAGACAAGGTGCGTGAAACCGGCAGCAAAGCTGCAATGAAAGAAATGAAAGAAGAATATCTTCGCATGCTCGAAGAATCCTTTCAAAATACGGCGGAATTTAAAAAAGGCGACGTCGTCGAAGCCCCGATCGTGACTATTAGCGATAACTTTATCATCGTTAGTCTCGGCGGGAAATTCGATGCCTATGCCGAAATCGGCGAATATACCGATGACAAAGGCGTCCTGCATTTAAAAGTAGGAGACGCCCTGAAAGGTTTTATCGTCGATCAGAACGAGCAAGGCTACGTCGTCGGCAAGAGTTTGACCAAGCAATATGTGGACAAGCAATCGCTTTGGGATGCCTTTGATAAGAAGATCCCGGTCCACGGCAAGGTCTATTCGCTGACCAAAGGCGGATTCCAAGTGGACGTCCTTGGTGCCCGAGCTTTTTGTCCCATATCCCAGATATCCATGCGCTCGGTGGAAAATGCCGGCGATTTTATCGGCAAATCAATGGATTTCATGGTGATCGAATGCTCTGAAAACTGTCGCCGCATCGTGGTTTCTCACCGCAATCTGGAAGAAGCCGCTCAGAATGAAAAAAGACAAGCCGCCATGCAACGCATTCACATCGGTGATATCGTTCCCGGAACGGTGATGCGCATGACGGGATTTGGCGCTTTTGTCGATCTCGATGGTACCGAAGGTCTGATGCACGTATCTGAAATCGCTTGGACGCACGTCATCAAACCGCAGGACCTGCTCAAGGTCGGTCAGCAGATCGAAGTCAAGATCCTGGATATCAAAGGCGACAAGATCGCTCTTTCGATGAAAGCCTTGCAGGACAATCCTTTCACCCTCGCCTTGAATGACCTCAAAGAAGGTGATACGATCAATTGCCGCGTCCTGCGCCTGCACAATTTTGGTGCTTTCGCGGAACTCAAACCCGGAGTCGAAGGTCTGATCCCAGTCTCCGAAATGAGCCGTAGCCGCAATATCGCCCACCCCCGCGAAGTCCTCAAGGAGGGCGATTTTGTCCAGGTTCAGATTCTCAGAATTGATCCGGACACCCAAAAGATTTCCCTTTCACTCAAAGCTCTTCAGGAAGATCCTTGGAGTACAATAGACTCGATCATAGAGATCGGTAAACCATTTGAAGGCATCGTGGAAAGCTCCACCAATTTCGGGGTGTTCGTTTCGATTGCCGATGGTGTCACCGGTTTGCTTCCCCGCTCCAGAGTCCGCAAGACGGATAACAACAAAGGCGGAGACGCCATTATTCTGATGGTCACCGCTATCGACCGCGAAAATCACCGCATCACATTGGATTATACTGATCGCGGACCGGAAGAAGTGATCGAGACCCGTCAGCCACGTGAAGACAATACTCGCCGCGAATCTCGCGATTTTGGCGATCGTGGTGGAGCACGCCGCAGCGGTGGAAGACAAAGAGGCGATGACGAATGGCGTAAATATGCCAATCAACAATCCGCCCCTTCTTCAGACAATCCCTTCAAAGATTTATAGACCATGCAAGCCAAGCCGAACCAATTTATCCAGCTTCGCGCTCAGAAGCTTGATCGGCTGATCGCGCTTGGGATTGATCCCTATCCGGTGAAGTCCTCGCGCAGCCATCTCATTTCCGAAACGCTTGCCGACAAGGACACCTGGATCAAATCCGAGACTGTCGTCACCTTAGCCGGAAGGCTTGTGGCGATGCGGCGTCAGGGAAAACTTGGCTTTGGCAATCTCGAGGACATTGGCGGAAGAATCCAGATCTACGTGCAGCGCGATCTTGTCGGCGAAGAAAACTATGAGCTATTCAAGCTTTGCGATGCCGGGGACTTCGTGCAGGTGCGCGGAACATTGTTTTACACCCAAGCTGGTGAGTATTCCATCAAAGCCGAAGAGATCACACTTTTGGCAAAGAACATCCGTCCCTTGCCCACGGTGAAGGAAAAGATCGTCGATGGCAAAAATGTCCGCTATGATGATTTTGCCGATATCGAGCTGCGCTATCGCAAACGCTACCTCGATCTGCTGCTCAATCCATCCCACCGCAGGGTTTTTGAACAGCGCTCCCGGATCATCTCCGCGATCCGCAATTTCATGGACGCGCGCGGCTACCTCGAAGTGGAGACACCCACCCTCCAACCCCTTTATGGCGGTGCAAACGCGAGACCTTTCGTCACTCATCACAATACTTTGGCTGTGGATCTGTATCTTCGCATCGCCACCGAGCTATATCTGAAACGCCTCATCGTTGGCGGTTTCGAACGCGTCTATGAGATCGGCAAGAACTTTCGCAACGAGGGCATGGACAGAACCCACAATCCGGAATTTACCTTGATGGAATTCTATGAGGCATATTCCGATCTCGAGGGGATGATGGACATCGCCGAAGCGCTGTTTAAGCATCTGGCAATAGACGTCATCGGCAAGGACGATTTTCTTTATCGCGGACACCTGGTGAAACTCACCGGTGCGTGGACGCGCGCCTCGATGACAGATCTCGTGCATCAATATGCAGGCATCGACCTTGGGGATCTGGATTTTGACAAAGCGCTCGCCTTTTGCAAAGAACGCAAACTTGAGATCCCTCCCGGAGCCGGAATCGGAAAACTGATCGCGCTTATCTTTGAACACTATGTGGAGGATAAACTCGTCCAACCGACTTTCGTGACCGGTTTTCCCAAGGAGATATCTCCTTTGGCAAAGGCACAACCCGGCAATCCAATATTCGCTGAACGCTTTGAATTGATCATCGCCGGAAATGAGTTTTCCAACGCTTTCAGCGAGCTCAACGATCCTTTTGACCAACGCCGCCGTCTCGAAGCCCAGGCAAGCCTTCGCGCCCTCGGAGACGAAGAGGCAAACGTCGTGGACGAGGATTTCCTCGAAGCGCTCGAATATGGCATGCCTCCGATGGGCGGACAGGGAATCGGTATCGACCGACTCGTGATGCTGCTTACCGAAAACGACTCTATCAAGGAAGTGATCCTCTTTCCCCAAATGAAACAGGAAAGTTGAGATCGGTCTGCCAAGCTGCTGCATGGCAACACGATTTCCCTTGACCAAATTGACAGGCTCTTAAAGCGTGGACAAAATCCATACATGAGGATGCAAAATAACCGATGAACTATTTGGAAATTATCAATTTCTTCGGTGGTCTCGCACTGTTCATCTTCGGAATGAACAAGATGACGGATAGCCTCCAGTCCGTAGCCGGGAGCGAGATGCGGCGCATCATGAAAAAGCTCACCAGCACACCCTTTAGAGGTGTCATGGTAGGGCTTGGAGTGACCGCATTGATCCAAAGCAGCTCCGCCACGACGGTGATGCTGATCGGCTTGGTCAATGCCGGGATCATGACTCTCAACCAAGCCGTGGGTGTGATCATGGGCGCCAATATCGGCACTACTATCACGGCTCAACTTATCGCCTTCAAACTTGGCGACTATGCCTTTGTCTTCGTGATCGCCGGCGTCATCTTGCTTTTGACCAGGCGCAGCCGCAGAATGGAGCGGTGGAGCTCGATCATTCTCGGTTTCGGATTGCTCTTCGTCGGCTTGAATGTGATGTCCCAAGCCGTGGGACCGCTCAAGCAATCCGAGCTCGCGCGCGAGATCATGGTCTCCCTTTCTCATAACCCCCTTCTGGGGATCATGGTGGGAACAATCTTCACGATGCTGATCCAGAGTTCATCCGCTTCCATCGGTATCGTCATCGTGCTGGCAAACAACGGTCTGATTCCTTTCGAGGGCGCGCTCTACATCGTTTTTGGCGATAATATCGGCACCACGATCACAGCCTGGCTGGCAGGATTGGGATCGAATAACACTGCCCGCCAGGTGGCATTGGTGCACACACTTTTCAATCTCTTCGGGACAATCGTCTTCGCCTTGTTGACATATTTTGGGATATACACCGTGTTTATAAACCGTATCACTCCCGGGGACGTCTTCAACGGAGTCAATATCGCTCGCCATATCGCCAATGCCCACACTTTCTTCAACATTCTTAATACTCTGATCTTCCTTCCCTTCGCCGGAACTCTGGCATATCTCGCCAAGAGCATCATCCCCAAAGACGCTGTGGATAGCATCTCTCTGGGCGAACCGAAACACTTGAACTATCATCTCATCGGCGATTCCTTGCTCGCCATCGATCAATCGCTGAAGGAAATGCGTGAAATGCTTCGCCTCGTGCGTCTCTCGCTCACTGTTTCCTATGATGCCTTCAAGGACAAAAACTATAAAAAACAGATCCAGGTTTCCCGCATCGAATCCGCCATCGACCATCTGCAAAGGGAGATCACCCGCTATCTGGTGGCAGTGAATGAACGCACGAACGCGGATGTCATCATCCAAAAAATCCCCGCCCTGCTGCACACAGTGAACGACATCGAAAAGATCGGAGATTTCACGGAAGAGATCAACCGCATCCTCAATCATCAGATTCCCGCGCAAAAGACCCCCCTTTGCCAAGATTTTACGCTGATGATCGCCGATCTCCACGCCAAGATTATGTTTATGCTTGATCTCTCCATCGATTATCTGGAAGAGCTTGATCCCAAATATACTTACAAGATCATCGAAATGGAAGGACGGATCAACGAACAACACCACAACCTGCGCGAAACCATCCTCCAACGCATCCAAAACGGTGAATGCGACGCCGTCGGCGGACTCAATACTATCGACTATATTGACGAAGTGGAGATCATCGCGGACAAGATGAAAAACATCGTCAAAGCCGGCACACACAATTTCGTCTATCTGGAAAGCGCTGTGGTAAATGATGATTAGAGATGGGTGTGCATGTAGGGCAGCATGCTGATGCTGCGGAGGTGGAATAGCTGAGAGATCCTTGCTAACATTGTAGCATAGTCTACACAATTCACTATAAACCGTCACCCCAAACTTCAAGCTTTCATCACTTGGGAAAGTGGGGATAAGTGCTTATATGGTGGAGAGATATGAGGGACTATGTTTGGACTTGGACATTGGCAGTTTTGGACGTTTTTGGACGAGTTTTTATCACTTAAAGCTTCAAATTGAGCCGATTCTGGACTGGTTTTGGACTTTGAGGGTTGTCTCCGAAATTTCCGAGTTAAAAAAACCGCAACTGAAGTGACAAAAGTCCGATCAGAAAAATATCCAGACCCTGATCCTCGTCTATAATCTGCACCTGAAAGTCTATATTAAATGGTTGCAAAATAATACGCCTAGTCTGTTCATCGAGGATAACTTTCTTGAGTGTCGCTCCTTCATCAGTTCGCACTGCACAGACTCTGTTATGCGCTTCCGTCCAGTTAGTCTCCTGTTTGATGACAACTAAGTCCTCATGCATGATATTGGGCTCCATACTGTGCCCATTTACTCTAAATGCCAAATACTTATCGGGATTGCCAGTCAGGATTCTTCTGGGTATCTCAATCTGATCGCCTAAATGCCGGAGGTCTAAGATGGGGTCTGGTCTTCCGGCGGCAATTTCGCCAAGAATCTGAAGGGTTACAGTTCTTGTATAATCCACTGTCGGAGAGTCATATAGTCCAGTGTTGGAATTGACCACTCCGATCTTGGAAGCCACTTGATCTTTTATCCAACCGTCGAATTCCTGCTGAATATTCATAGTGCCTTCACCGGTAAGCAACCAATTTGTGTTGATTCTCGACTTGGACAAAGCAATCAAAAAAGCAGGGTCCGGGAGACGATCTCCGGACTTGTAACGGGATAATGAGGCAGACGAAATATTAAATTTTTCAGCAAAATTCGAGTGCTTTAACCTCATCATTTTCATTACTTTTGCGAGTCTCTCGCCAATCTCACTTCTACGCATATTTACTCCAATAAGACGAAATAGTCTTGACATAATCCATACGGCTATCAATATAGCTACGGAACATGTAAATATAGCTACATAGATGTGTCAATGTATTTTTTTTGGAGACCCATTTCCTGATGGCGTAAACGCCAGCGGAATGGGATAGTGTGAGAAAGCTGCTGGAAAACGCAGAAAGGACTTCCCAAGATGTTGCTCGTATGGAAGTTAGCACCCCTATAAACTATACAAGAGAGGTGAAAATGAATGCACAGACGAGACCGAATGGCAAGTGTGAGAGCTGCCAGTCGAAAAATGTCCAAGTCCAACCTTATGGTTCCCCACTTGGACAAAACAGCTACAAGCTGTCTCTGCGTATAGCTTCCGGGCATAATGTTCATTCAATTTGCGAATATTTGTCCAAGTGCTACGCAAAATGTCCAAGTCCAAGTCCGATTTGGTGTCCAAGTGGGAAATCTTGTCCAAGTCCAAATGTATGTCCAAGTGGCGAGATTTGTCCAAGTCCAAATGCTGACTCACTCCCATATTTAAATTTGGAAGGTTATGTAATGGAAAAGAACGTACAATTAGTCTGGCTGCCAGTGGCAAGGATGGCGGCATTGCAGGATAAGTCGGTCAAGACGATCCGCAGGTTGATAGACGAAGGCTTGCTGATCTCAGTTAAGAGAACCGTTTCAAGCGGAGTCAATCATACGACCAAGTGTTTTATACTGGTGGGACAGGATATGGTTGATCAGGATACGGCATTATGCCATAAACTGGGACAGTCTCCCAAGTATCTTGGTAAGGAACAGATCACTATCCATGACCGGGAGCATACCTGCCTGTTTGTTATCTCCTATAATAAGGAAAGGAAGGTGGAGCATGGAAAAGTCAGATAGCGTGTATGACATGATAGACATGGACAACCTTGAACAGAATTATCAGAATGCAGCTGCTTTGATCAAGGCGGGAGCCAAGATCGAGATACCCGGAGTCAAGCTGAAATTGATTACTCCTATCCATACGGATAAAAAAGTGAAGTTCAAGGATGCTTCGAAGCCTATACCGGTTAAGGTAAAGACTACTGAGGTAGCTAAACCGGAGCCGGAGGATGAGGAGATTGAGTCGTTTGCCATCCCCTATGAAGTTGATTCTGTTAGCGATGATACGAGATCAGTCATTAACCTCGAACCGGAATCGAAAGAGCTGCTCAGTTTTATGCCGGAAGCTCAATACCTATCGCAGTTCTGTGAACTGGTACTGGATCGACTGGATCAATACGAAGCCAAGTTAGAAGCCTGGAACAGCATCGCCGAAGACTACAATAACGGCAGACTGGTGCCGGAGCTGTTCAAGCTGAGAGGCAAACGCACCGAACGCTCACTGAGAAAGTGGGTTGATCAGTATAAAGATACCAGCCGAGATATGTTCGCTCTTCTGCATAAGGGGAAACACCAGTTACGGAAACGTAAAGTAACCTATCTGGAACAACACTTCCTCCTGAAGCTACTGCTCACTCCTCAGAAAGTAAAGATATACTCTGCGGTAAACACTTTGAAAGATTATGCGAGACTGGGTGCGCTGGAATCGCCCACTTCGATCCCGACCTTGGTACGCTGGGCTAATGAATGGGAAACGAATAACAAGGCAATCTGGACCCAAGCCAGACTCGGCAGCAAAGCGGTGCAGGAGACCATAGTCAAGACGATCCACCGTGATAACAGCTTACTTAGTGTCGGCGATGTCTGGGTGGCTGACGGTCATACTCTCGCCTTTGATATTATCAATCCTAAGACCGGCAAAGCTCAACGTATGACCATGATTATGGTATTGGATTGGGCAAGCCGTTATCCGGTGGGAGCAGCCCTTGCATTTACAGAGGACAGTCAGCATATCCAGATTGCCTTTAGAAACGCCTTCCTCAACTATGGCGGAGTGCCGAAGTTCGTCTATCTCGATAACGGCAAAGCCTTCCGCAGTAAACTATTCAATGAGAAGTGGCAGGAGCACGATCTGACCAGTGACCTGGCAGGTATCTTCCCCAGACTGGGGATACAGGTAGCCTTCGCTGAGAGCTATAATGCCAAAGCAAAGATTATCGAGCGGTTCTTCAAGACCTTTCAGGAACGCTTTGAACGGTTCATCTCATCCTTCAGAGGTGCATCCATAGCCGATAAGCCTGCCACGCTGATGCGGAACGAGAAATGGGCAAAAAAGATGTATGAATCTGTACCACCCACTATTGAGGAAGCGATGCAAATGATCGGATTCTTTATCCGCAAGATGTATGGAGAGCATCCCCATAGCGGACTCGAAGGCAAAACACCTTGGCAGGTTTATAGCTCAAGCCCGGTGCTGACTGAGCAGAAGATCGAAGCTTCCCGGCTCAACTTCCTGATGATGTCGGCAGAGCGCAAGACCCTGCGTAATAACGGCATCAAACTCAACAAGCTGATGTACTGGGATACGGCTCTGATGGAGCATATCGGTAAGGAAGTGGTAATCAGATACGACCTTGCCGATCTGCGCTGGATAGTAGTTTATGACATGCAAGACAACTACATCTGCCAGGCGGAAGTCAGGAGATCGCAAGACCCGTTTGTATATCTCGATAAAGACAATCCCATCTCGCATGCAGAACTTAATAAAGAGCAGAAAGCCAATAAACGCTATCAGAGAAACATCGCCAACCAAACCAAGTTTATCGTCCGCAGGACGCAGGAAGTGGTGGATGAAATGATAAAACCGCTGCCGATTGCCAGTATAGAAACCAATCCAACTTTTATCCAACCGCCAACACTTGAAGCGCCTAAACCGAGTCCGGAGCAACTGATGGAAGAACTGGATAAGCAAGTGCAAAAGACGCTGCCAAATCTGTTGGATAAACCCAAGCTCATAGTGCCAATCGATGATGATGAAGAGATCAAACCCAAAGAGAAGAGCTATGAAGAGATGCTCAAGTTCATAGGAATCATGTAGGAGGAATACAATGAAACAGAATCAACTTGTAAAAATATCCAATGTAGTCGAAGCCGACCAGTGCATCAACTACCTGATGAACAGACCCAAAATGGAGATGGTCGGACTGGGACTGATTTATGGTCGTCCCGGACTCGGCAAGACCACTTATGCTCAGCGCATGGCATTCCAGAGAGGATACATCTACCTGAGACTGGAAGCCACTTCGACCCCCAAGTCCTTTGCCGTCAATCTGCTGACAGCGCTTTATCAGAGATTTGAATTGGGTAGTTACATTCCCTCGGGAACTACCAATAACATCTTCAGCCTCTGTATGCAGATATTAGATGAGCATGAAGAGATGGTAATCGTGATCGATGAGATCGATTATGCCTTCCAGCAAGATAAACTGCTCGGAGCGATCCGGGATATCGTGGATGAAACGATGACGGTGGTGATCCTGGTTGGTATGCAGAATGCCAAGGATCGGCTCTCCCAGATCAATGAATACTACTTCGATAGATGCAATTCCTTCTATGAGTTCAAGCAAGTCGACAGGAAGGACATCAAGCTGCTGGCAAAGGAAGTTCTGGAAGTTGAAGTGACCGAAGCGATAGTCGATAGAATACATACCGCTGCCAAGGGCAACTTAAGAAAAGCCATGAAAATGATGCACTCCATTGAAACCGGTGGCATTAGGATGGAAGAGTCTCCCACCAAGATAATCGATCTTACGGTTGCAAAATGACATCCAGAGACCTGGTGCTCAACTTTGTAAAGCAGTTCAGGAAGCCCTTCACGGCTCAGACCTTAGCGAGCATGACCGCTCTTGATACATCAGTGGTCGAACCGGTGCTGATTGAACTGCTGGAAGCCGGTACCATCAAACTTAAATCACACCAGGAAGGCATTTATGTCTTGGCTAACCGCTATAATCCCAAGGTCTGCTACAATCAGAAGGGCGACTGGAAGTTCGATCCTGCGGCAGCCAATGCTCTCCTCGATCTGATTGAGAAAGGCAAATACACATCCGTGAGAACCATTTCCAAAGACTTTGGACTCAGTAGGCAGTGGGTGTTCGTCTATCTGGAAGCGATGGCATCCATGGGTTTAATCGGACTCAAAGGCGACATCTACGTGGTCATCACCAGAGAGAATATCAGGGACATCGGAAAAAAGGTGATACCCGGCGCATTAGGAACACTACGACCCAAGCTAAGTGAGGAAGTGAAGCTTAGAAGAGCTGAAGAGAAGGAAGCAAGGCATCGTATCTGGCTTCAACAGCAAGCCGAGCGAATTGAGAAACGTAAACACGCAGAAGCTGAAAAAGCCGAAAGTGAAGCACATATTCAAGCATGGAATGAGTACAGGAAATCTAAGTTGTATGCATTCCAAGACTTCAACACCTATCTAAAAAACCGAAACAGAACTTAATAATCGTAAGTGGGGTATTCTATGACACAGGAACTACGGGAAAAACAACTACGGCAACAAATACACGCCATCCGGGTCAAGAAATTCCACTGGCCACTTGATGGCTTCAAATACGTCATGAATGGTCTCGGCTTCGGAGAATCGCTATCGGCATTGCCGGAAGATCGTCTCCTGGAGCTGAAGTCACTCATGATCAATTACCGCAAGCACGGTCGCCCCAATGAATTTACCTTTGATAAACAGGGCAAATACATGTTTGCGCTCATGAAAGAAGCCGGATGGACCGATTCCGATCTGCGGGCATTCATGATTAAGCACTATCGCAAGAGCCACTGGAACCTGCTCGATATGAAAGAACGCAGAGCGGTTATCGCCATGTTCCAGTCCTATATCAAGAAGCAATCAACTCAAACTACTAATACTCAAACCAATAAAGAAATTGATCCTAAGGAGGATTCACATGAGTAGTAAGTCTACCAAAGCCGCTAAGGAACGCACCCTGACCGATGCCCAGGGACGGGAGATACCCGTTAAGGTGTTAAATCAGGATATCGTGGAAAGAGAAACTGTGGTGATCAGGGCTATGGATAATGCTCTCAAACTGCACGACCGGATTACCAATGACAAGCTGAAGATCGTCAGCATCATCGAAAACTACCTGAGTGATGCAGCCAGGCGTAACGGTCTGGAATGGAAGGGCAATGCCCTGCTGATTAGCTTCAATGAGAAATACCGCATCGAAGTACGTTACCGGGAGAAGATTCAGTTTGGCATCGAACTGCAGCTTGCCAAGCAGAAGATAGACGAGTGCATCAAAGCCTGGTCAGTCGACTCCAGTGACAATCTCAAAGCCATCATCAATGAAGCCTTCCAGGTGGATAAACGTGGTCAGTTAGCCCGTTACCGTATCTTTGCCCTGCGCCGTTACAAGATCAAAGACCCGACCTGGAAGGAAGCAATGGAACTGATCGACAAAGCTATCATGGTAACATCCACAAAGCAGTACATCTCTTTTGCGGTCCGGGATGATGCGGGGAACTACCACAAGGTCGTGCTTAACTTCAGTGCCCTATAATTCTGTCGCATCCTTATGCAGCAGATTTTGACGGATGACAGGGGGCTACAGATGATGACCGCAGTAATGACACAAGAAAACGAGGTAAACGTGGATAGTTTCAATGACCGCTACTATAGACCGGACGAGATAGCCGACATGCTGAATGTCGACCGCTCCACTGTATATCGTATGATCAGGGACATTGCCGATCCTCTCCCCGCTTACCGCATCAATGACAAGGGACCCCTCAGGGTTCATGGCAAAGACATCAACAAGTATCTGGAAAGTCACAAGGTAAGACCTGAGTATGAGTAATGCCATAGAGTTCCGCATCAAGCGGGACAACTGCAAAGATGCTTATCTGAATGGTAAGACCGATCCGCTTGAGCTGGCGGTGATCTTCGGTGTGTCCGACATCACCGTCCGCAAGTGGATCAAGTCCGGCAAGTGGGATGAGCTGTTCAAGGAAGAGCGCAAGCTTGACCATGAGATCAGCTTAGCCCGCAAGAAGGCACTCATCCAGGCACTGCGTGAATATGCCAAGAACCCTGCAGATACCGCACTTCAGAGTCTTGTCTCTCTCATCAAGCAGAATCAGAAAGATAGTGAGCCTGCTAAGGAACTGAACGACTATATCGTGCGCTTCCTGGATCAGGTGACCGACTTCATGATCGAGAAAGGGCATGAGACTATGCTGAAACAGTTTCAGGGCATAGTTCTTGACCTTGCAGAATACTTGAGAGTTAGAAATGGATAATATTACAGTCACGGACATGGTTGCCTCCAAACCAGCCTACAGACCCGACCTACCTACCCTCCAAACCCTCCAACCCGACCAAGCGGAGCCGTCGCCTCCGGCTCCGCACTTTCATGGTTACCCTCCAAGTCCCGGTTATGTCTAAGAAGTTCATTCAGCGACATAACAAGGCATTGGCGGAGATCGCTTCAAAAACGATCTCCGTCTTGCCTTTTATAGACGATAATCCTGAAGCTAAGACCGACAGGATCAGGCGAACCACCGGAGAAGGATGGGATGCGTTCTCGTTCTTCTGTCATACCTATTTCCCGCATATCTTCCCACTACCTTTTTGCCCAGCACATGAGACTATGTTCGATGAGACTGATAAGGGCTCA
>JAUYAR010000012.1 GCA_030693415.1 Candidatus Cloacimonadaceae bacterium
ACAAGTATGGAAATGGTTGAAAACGATGGTAAGTAGAAAGAAAGTGGACTACAATAATTTACAGGAAAAGATTCATGCGGTGCGGCAAATCTGCTGGGCTTGGAGAGAAAACAAACTCGTTAAACCTCTAAAAGTAGGAATCGGGATTTGGAGTTTATTATTATAGACATTTATGCGGACATGCTTAACAAGTCTTCAAAGAAAATGAGAAACAATGAGTTGGAATTTACACCAACATTTTGGACTCAACTTATCAATTTAATCAAGACCTCAGTGTTTCTGAGATTTATCATGACAAGTATGACGCTAATTAATTATTGGATAGAGGAGGAAATTAATCATGAAGACCGCTGCAGTACCCATCAAACGAATAGCCGTAGGTATTTTTTTCTTACTTGTATTACTTGCATCAACTGGCTGTGCATCAGTAAACAAAACGATGAATTCATGGGTCGGTTCTCATCAGTCACAATTAATTCAGTCGTGGGGTCCACCCAATCAAGTAGTATCTGATGGTGCTGGGGGATCGGTTTTAATTTACTCCTCTTATGTGAATTTAGGCCAAACACCTGGAACCATAAATCAGTGGGGGTATACAACAACTTATACTGCGCCACAAAGCCGGGGATATGAAAGAACAAGAATGTTCTATGTTGATTCAAAAGGAATAATTTACTCATGGAGATGGCAGGGGTATTAAAACTTATTGTTATAATTACTAATCAGCAGTTCTGTCTCAGTCTGGAAGGCACCTGAGACTGAATATTGAGTCTCTACTTCTTCAATGATGTAGCCCTTGTATAGCTTTCTGATATAAGGCTCATTGTTATAGGAGAGCAGGAACTTGCCCTTGATGCATTTCAGTGCTGCGGCCAGTTCCTCATGCTGGTTGAAGACATCTGCATCTTCCCGGTCATAAATATGTTCCTTGGTGTAGTAGGGCGGGTCCAGATAAAAGAAGGTATTGGGCGTATCGAACCTGGCCACGATCTTCTCCCAGGGCTGCTTCTCTATGATCACCTGACGCAACCTGTCTGAGGCTTCTTTCACCTTAGCCAGTTTCCGTATGGGCATGTATTTGTAGCCCTGATTGATGCAGAAGTTCTTGGAGCGTGAGCCATAGGAACAGGACAGGTTATAGTAGAATCTGATAGCCCGTTCTAACTCGGTCCTAGGCTCATGTTGCATGAAATTATCGAACATCTCCCTGGAGATGAGATACTGGTTCAACTCGGTAACGAACGCTTCAGGATGCTGCTTGATATAGCGCCAGAAGTTCACCAGATCGCCATTGATGTCGTTGTAGACCTCGGTATAGCGGCTCTTTTTGCTGGTCTGCCAGTCTTCCTTGTTGGCTGATTTACCGAACAGTATCCAGGCTGCACCACCAAACACCTCGCAGTAGATGTCATGCTTGGGAATGAGCGGCAAGATCTTCTTGCGGAGGATACGCTTGCCTCCTACCCAGGAGATGATAGAGTTCATTGTGCCTCCAGTTTGAAGTTGGCGATGATGACTTCATTGAACTCGCTTTTGCCTTCCTTGCGGTTGATGCCCTTTGTTCGAGTAACATGCTTGATGTCATACCCTTTGTAGAGCTTGAGGACTTCGGGGTTGTCATCATAGGATAAGATGAACCGTCCTTTGATGCTTTTCAACTTCTTACAGAGTTCTTCATGACTGAACTGTTTGCTGTTCTCATAGGTGTATCCGAGCATATAAGGTGGATCGCAGTAGAAGAAGTTGCTCTTGGTGTCGTACTTATCGATCACCTTCTCATAGGAGAGGTTCTCGATGATTACCATATCCAGGCGCTTGTGGAGTTCCTTGATGCGCTCCAAACGGTTATACATACTGGATGTGCCACGCTTCTGAGAGGTACCGAAGCTGTCACCTTTGGACCCGAATGATCTGGTGATCAGGAACATGAACCGGGCAGCCCGCTGTATCTCGGTAAGACCTTCCTGCTTGAGGATATCACCAAAGAGCTTGCGGCTGGCAATCAGAAAGTCCAGTTCTTTGATCAGCTCATCCGGGTGATACTTCACCTGCAAGAAGAGATTGACCAGGCGATAATCGAGATCGTTATAGACTTCCAGATCGCCCCATTTGTCTTTGAAGAGCAGCATCCAGGCTGCACCCCCGAAGGGTTCGATGTAGCCCTGAATGTCCTTGGGCACGTATTGTGAGATAGTCTTTCTGAGGAGGCGTTTACCTCCGATCCAGCCGATCAGTGCATCCATTAGATGTCTCCTCTATTACTGGTCAGACAGAGCCGCAGATAAAGCTCCGGCAGGGTTAGATTATCGAAGTCCTCAGTGGTGAAGCCAAGCTTACGCATAATCATTTCGAAGCTCTCGTAGGGGTATCTGGCTTTGCTTCGCTGGTCACTGCTAATCCGAAACTCCCGAGCCAAACGCTGAACCTCTCTTTGCTGGCTCTGATATAGACGAAAAAAGCAGAGATGTACTCCAATGCTTCCAGTGCATCCATATCAGAGGGGTCTTGTCCGGATAGGATATGGATCAGCTCTTTATCGGCTTCCGATTGTGATATCAGTTCTAACAGTTCCACTTCACTTACCTTGGTCACCTTGCCAGAGAGGAAGTCCTCCAGCTTGGCTTTCAGGGTCTTGTTTGAGATCGTGAGACAGAGGATCTGCCGCAACTGGTTATAGCTGAGTTGGGGTTCTCGCTTCATTGTACTTTCCTTTTCTATTGTCCAAAGAACATCTTGATGGCAACGCCGATCAGCATGAAGAACTGGGTAGTGGAGACGCCCAGAAGCAGCTTCATGTTTGTCTCCACTCTCGCCATACGAGTTACCAGTGAGTTATTGCTGTTACCATTGCCGTAGATCTCCTCATGCACACTATCGATGCGCTGTTTGATCTCTGGTTTACATTGGCAATCCATGTTCAATCCTTGGTTGGTTATAGGTTTGTTAACTAAGCTCCTGCCGGGATGTCCTTAAGCAGGAATATCTTGCCATTGGTGATGCCGGAGAACTCGGTGCTGATCACGACTGTGAAAAGACCATCGGCCTCTCCCGACCAGTCTACCGTCCAGCGTAAGCCATTGAAGATGACCACTCGGTCCAGACCCTTGGATGAGATCACGATGGTAGTGTTCTTACCCATGAAAGCACTGCTCTCAAGGAAGTTCTTTTGCCTGGTGGACAGACCCACGATAGTCAGTTCGACTGTGGAGGTGCGCTTACCTGGGATGGCATAGTTCCGGGTCTTGAGCTTGTTGATCTTGGAATCGGCTTTACCGGGCTTCTCAGCCAGCTCTCCGAGCAGGTCGAAGTTGGTGCTCAGTTCAGTCTTGACGCTAGCCTGAGTGGCATATAGGTTATTGACATCAGTCTCGGTATAGGTGCCTATCCCGAAGTAGATATCGTCTGCGACCATCACATCCATCAGGGCACTGAACTGCAAATCCGACTCCACCATGGGAGCCGGATAGGTCGGTTGGGATATTGGAGTGGGTGGCATTTAGAATACACCCTTGATGGCTTTACCGATACTGAACAGCCATTTGCGGTTGTGGAAGACGTATTCCACTGCTCCCCCGATCGTGCCGAAGATCTTCATGACCAGATTGGTCTGGTTACTGGGAAGGGACTTGGTAGCACGCTCGACTGCCAGTTGCTTCTTGGCATAATCATCGAGGTCCTTGGTGGCAGGGTTGATCTTGATATCCTGGATGATATCGAGGATGATCGCCAGAGCGGAGTTGATCTTGGTCTTATCCAAGGTCTTACCCGTTATCTTGAAAATGATCCAGACACATAGAAAATCCCAGACACCTTGGAGTTTATAAATCAGACTGGTTTTTGAAATAGTGCATAGTGAGTAGCAGGCTGATCCAGTGTCATAATGGATAGAAATGAATTAGTTATTGACAATATCACCCAAAGAAGATGCTTTGATTATCCGTATTGAGGAGAGATTATGCATATCAGACTGGATAATAGGCTGGAACTGCTGTTTACGATAATGCTGTTGTCAGATTATGAGGACGGAGGCTTGCTAGCCCGGAAAGGTAACGGGCAGGTTGAGAAGGTGAGAGCGCACTTTTCCAAATACAGCTCGCTTCAGGCAGTCATTGATTTCTCCAAGGTTTGGATGGCTGAGATTAGCATGGATACCATACCGTATTATGCCATGTCACTAGCTCATGATTACTCCCTCAATCCCAAGATAGATATGGAATACCTCGTAGAGGAGATTCCGGATATAAAGACCATATCAGCTTATGCGAAAAAGCTGAAAGCCTTTGCCGAAGAGAGTGATTTTGACAGATATTTTATGAGGCTTAAAACTGACTTTGCTCCTTATCTGGAGAAAATCAACTCCTTGCTGGATAAAAGACCGGTACAGACTATCCTGGAATGCTATCTGGGAATGGAGTTCCCCCAGGTGCATATCGTCCTTTCAACCCTGATGAAGCCGTTTATGTCGCTTACTTTTCCTGGAGAAGAACAAACTGAAGTGTATTCTTATACCAGCTATCCTGGGCTTATTATCGCTGAAAAGAATCAAGGGCTGGAAAGGGTCTTGATCTGCTCTGTTTGGCATGAATTATCGCATCATGTGATCAACCCGCTGAGTGAAATGCTTTGTGAGAGTAATGACATGATGCGTGACAAAAGGGATGAATGGTTTTGTCCCCTGAATGAGAGCATTATCTGGGCGATCACCATCAGACTTTTACTGGCTGAAGGTATCATCACTGAAAAGAGCGTGGGGTTCATGATCCAGAATGGTATGACAAACAAAGCACCAATGACAGAAACCATGTATAAATTATTGATAGATTATGAAGCCAAACGACACCTGTATCCTGGCATTTCGGCTTATTTCCCTGTGCTTTCTGAGGTGATCTGTAAGTGAACCAAGCCACCTCGAACACCCACTCGCCAAAACACAAATCCTGTCCTATATCATTTTATAGTCCGCTAATTCAATAGGCAAAGCACAACCACCAGGTCAAGACTTGGGACCAAGAAGCCTGATTAACTCCCAGTAACTTCTCTCTCCTTGAAATGCCATATGATCCCCTTGTAAATCCCAGGTGATTCCGAGGTGGGACGAGGGATTCACGAGGGAATCACCTCTGCATCACAATGGGTTTGTTTAGGTGAAGAAGCGGGAGAAATCTCATAAAAACAAAAAGAAATAGGTTAGTGTTCCACCTTCCACAATCATGAAGTAATCGATCATCAGACCATTCTTGAAGTTGTTGTAGTCGAAGGTCTTGATCTCAGAGAGTATCTCGACATTGATGGCGATAGGTAAACAGGCTAAGCCCCAGGCATTGCTCTTGTGGGTGCTTTTCTTGATGTGGATGATATCGGCATAGGCAAAGTCCTTCTTTTGGTTGTTCTTTACCTGGATATAGTTTGGTCGAAAGAAACCGAACTCGTCATAGTTCTCCACGATCTGCACTTCAGATGGCAGCATGCGTTCCAGTCCCATCCACTGCCCCTGAGCATTGCGCATCTTGATCAGGAAACCGTTACCACAGGCAATATAGAACTTAATCATTTCGCCTAAGATAGTGGTCTGGTCTTTACAGGCAGGAAACTCGGCAGCTTCTATCCAGGACTTGACCTGGCTGTTCTTGCAGTCGAACTCCATCACGGTTGCCATAGACAGAGCATCCACACAACCGGAGTGGTGCTCATCAGTATCCATGAGATTGAGCAGATTGCTCATAGAGTAGGGCTGAGACACTACTTTCTTGGTCTCTGCTGCCTTGGAGATCAGTTGCTTACCAACCCGGCTGCACTTGGATAAGTCAATCGGCTCCGGCTTGTATTTGGTATCCAGAAGATCAGTAGCAGAACTGATAGCCAGGTTATAGCCGCCCAGTCGCATCACTCTCATGCCGATGCTCCTGTTCCAGCTTTAAGCAGGTCTATTTTGGCGATCCTGACCAGTCGGGTGCCATCGATGCGGCTGGTATAGTATTCCACACTGGGCAAGTCGCGGTTCATCAATTTCAGGTAGAAAGAGCGGAACTTCTCCTTGAGTTGATACAAGTCGGAATCAGGATCATCAACATTCTGAGCGTTGACAATCAGGAACACTGTCCATGCCAGGTCAGTACTCACATACTGTCTGGAAGTGCCATTCTTGCCTGTCTCTGAGTCGAGGATTACAATAGCGCAGGGTAACTGCTTGGGGATAGCATCCTTGTTGAACTGGATGGTGGGGATATCGGAAAACTTCAGTGCATCGACTATTCGATTACGATCTGCGATAAACTTGTCATGGGGGTTCATAGACTCACCTCTATATCGTTCAATTGTTGGTATATCCACTGCTCCCGGTTAGCGATTACAGACGCGAACACATTACGGGCAGCTATGCCTTCCCGCTTGATCTTGCCCCTGATGAGATAAGCGATCTCGGCTACGGTCAGCAGCTTACCTGTCTCCTTATCAGTCCAAGACAGGTGCTTGCGTTCGACCCAGGCAATCAGTGGAGCGATCGGAGTCCAGGAAGGCACTTTACCGCCCAAAACGAAAGGCTCATGACGTACGTTGGAGCCTACTCTGAGGATCATGGCAGAATCTGTAGTCTCGACCAGATAACCGGTATTGCCATAGAAGTCGCCTTTATCGTAAATCTGCTGTGCCAGTATCTCCTTGCGGGACTCGGCATCGATCACAGAACCAATCAGATGTAGACGGCTCTCCAAGGCAGCATAGATAGCCAGGTAGATCTCCCGCATCAGCTCATCTGGAGTGGTATAGCTATCCGGCATCAGATAACTCCCACCCGGATCACTCTTGGTGGTCTGGGCTTCAACTCATCCAACCTCTGCATACCGGTAGGATTGAGATAGCCACGAAGCCCGGTAAGTGCCCTCAGTTCAAGGGTTGCTTTGAATGCGTCTATTTCGCTCCCTGTGAGCAGTTCAGTGGCAGACTGGTCTAATCCCCTACGGTCTTGACTATTCCCTCGCCAAGGGTCTTCAAATTGAGAAACTCGCAAGTACTGTGCAGTATCAGGAAACAGAACCCAAAACGAAAAGAGATCAGAAACGGCTCTTCCTCCGGTATATCATCCTGGATAGCCCGGGTATAGTGTTCAGGCAGCACCACAGACCGAATCGTCTCCATGACGATAGCCTTTGTGCTCTTTGAAGATGCCGTTATCACCCATCTCCTTGGGGAGGTTGAGAATAGCAAGCATGGCATCAATCTCGACCGGGATGGGTATCACTTTCCTTTCCTCATCAGTTCAGATAGTTCAATCGCTCTGCGACCTACCTGCTTTGCCCACTTGGAGGCAAGCATGCCATTGGCAGCCCTTTCCCAGTCTCCGGCAGCTATAAAAGCCAGGGTGTTGTTGAAGCCCATATGACCACCAATACCCAAGTTGAAACACATGTTCAGCAGCACCGACTTGCGGACTTCATCCAACCTATTGTATATCTCCGGAATCTCATCCAAAAGCTGTTTCTCGCAGTTCTGGATGTCATTCTCTAAGAGCACATAGGCTTCGGTCTGGGAGATACCACAATCATCGAGATTGCGTCCTATACCGATGGTCAGCTTACCTGCAGTACAGCGGTAAGGCTTCAGCCGCAGACCCTCATGTCTGACTAACTGGGCTTTGATTCGGTTCATCAACGCTTCGGTCATGCTATCTCCTTGTTCCAGATGTGATAATTGATCTGGAGCCAGGAAAGCACTAGCCTGTATGCTGACAAATCAGGATGAGCAAGGATGAGACAGAAAAACGAGCTCTTGATAATTGAGCTTGTTTTTTTTTGACGGTCGATTATCTTTAAACAAGAATGACGAATAACTAGATTTATGAGTATGTACATGCCTTTTAAAAGTTGGATTTGATTCGTGTAATTGTAATTTAGTGTTTGTTAACTAGACTCTTAAGTGGAGTAACAATGGATAATCGGATATGCGTTAACTTATCAAGAGATATGGCGTTATCGTACTCACGAATCAGCAACAGAATATACAGCAGGGATTTTATGCGAAAAATGCTTGTTTCGTTAATCGGTCTATTTTTTTACATAGCTTGCCATGCACAAACTGGATATTTAAGATCATTTACTATTCATGAACTTGAGTTGGGTTATCTGAGAGATTTTACACCCAAAACAATTTATGTCTGCTCAGATAATAGCTTGGTAATACTTGGAGATGCTGGTTTTATTGAGGATCCGATGCCATGGTGTTTTGTACCAATAATCATCAAACTTGATCCCCAGGGCAACCTTCTTTGGCATCGGGTGATTAATATCTTTTATGATGAGATTATTGGGGTAGGGATTGAGCAAAACGACGTTGTGCACTTCGTTATAGGCAAACCATCCGGATATCGGGTGGGGTTCATTGATGCAAACGGTTCTTATACTCTGCATGGGCATAAAACATTTGTTAATAATCAATTTATGAACCAGAGATTTAACAAAGGCATACGCCTGGATAATGGTGAAATCGTTGCTTGCGGCAGAATTGGTCGAACTTCTTATGGATACGATGCAGCATTGTTTCGATTAAGCGTAACTGGAGATTCGTTGGCGGCAACATATTATCCCCCCGATACTCAAGAGTATAATTTCGACACTAATGGTTTTAATCTGGCGCAAAGAGACGACAACTCATTGTATGTCGCATGCTATCTAAACTTTGAGAATCTCAGCATATTACATACAGATATGGACGGTTCGATCATCAACCGATACAATATCGGTGGCAGCAATCAGTATTATGGCACAACCATGTTCCTAAACTCTGATTCCTTGTCAGTTTTTACTATTGACTCCAGCGCAGGAAATCATAACACATTACTAACATCCATAGATATCTCGGGCAACACGCAGACTTATAGCCTTGGATCGGAAATGTACGATTTATGCTCTGTTGTAAGTTCACCGGCGTATTCTATATTACTTGGGCGCGATATCATCGATTCTATCAGGATAACCAAATTCAATCAATTCTTATCGGACATTTGGACTGTTTCATATGACACGATAAGTGTAATTTTCGCATATCCGCACCCGCTAATAGAAATTATACAATTAGATCAACAGGGGTGCATTTACTTTGTGGGAACTTCTGGTGTCACGAATATTGTTGCGGTTAAGCTATTACCGAATGGGCAGGTACCGAACCTGGACGATCTTAACGTACCGACTACACAAACTATCAATGCCTATCCAAATCCAGCGCATGATTTCGCAACCATCGAACTCAGAAATGACGCACAGGGTAATAGAAGAATTACCGAAGTTGACATCTACAATATTAGAGGTCAGAAAGTAAGATGTTTAAAATCAGATAACACATTTGATTCACCCATCAAGATAGTATGGGATAGGAGGGATAGCAATGGCAAGATATGCCCTGCAGGTATATACTTGGTTCGTGATTCACTCAATCCAAGCAATACAGTGAAACTTGTACTTGTAAAATAGGAGGTTACTATGAAAAGACATATTCTTTTCGCTTTATCATTTGCTTTATGCAGTTTCATGTACGCCCAGACATTAATCGATCGTACCATCACTGTTAATGCCCAGACATTAGATGATATGAGAAACTCGATTACTAATCCATCAAGTGAGTATTACGATCAATTCTTGGTTCCATATCGATCTAGCGGTTCCCAACAGGAAGTTGAAGAAATGAATCCGCCATCCTATGTTATTGGAACAGACTATCGGCGCATCCTAGATGCAACACGCATTGATCTAAAAAACGCAATGTTTGGGACAAACCAATTATCTGCTATTAGCGACATTAACAACAGACTATACTCCATTTCGAATGATTACTTGACCATATTAGAGGACTCGTTCACAGATGAACCCGTTGAAGGCACATCTCGGGCACTTCATCTAAGTTATTTAGCCATAAGCACTTCGATGTTATATGATTGCTTGTACTATTATTACAGCGAAATGGACACAAGCAATATGTATCACTCAAACCTTAGTAAACTTAAAAACATACTGTTAATGTGTAAAGATCTGATGTTGGAAACTGAGGCGTATTATGACTCAATATTTAACAATCCAGGCAGTTATCCGAATTATAATCAATACAAACATGGGTATTGGTCTCAAGACTTTCCGAGTTATGACCAGCCTGAGTATCCGGGTTTCAGTTTGATTCAATACAGGTTAGGCATGTACGGCGCATTGGGATTGACGGCACTTTTGTTATCTGTTACAGACCCAAGTTTGCATGACGAGATGTCGAGCATCGTTTCTTATGTAGATAACCGATTGGTTTCAGCTAATGTACCTATCACTTTCTTGCCTGGATATCAGAAAACAGGTATGTTGGATTTTCATACTTCGAGAAGCGGAGCATATTTCGAGAGCATGGGGTATATGGGATTCCTTATGCAACAACTAGCACCGTATTTCGTGGCGAAAACTAGGCTCTCTAACGGAAGCGTCAACTATTTCAACAATCCAAAAATTGTGTCGTGGACTTGTGATATGACGCAGAAGATGTCTCCTACTGGAGAAGACTGGGCATAAAATGATTCGCAACATCTTCTGAAAACAAATCCTTGTATTGCATATTCTTTCTATCAAAATACATCTAACACTCAGAGCCTTGACACTAAATGCTCATGGTACATACGCACAAAAAGGGACTTAAATGGTGTTTTATCCGGATGTATCAACTATGGTAATGCTCTTCCATACAGTGATTTTTTTGTTCTATATTTTTCCAATCCTTATAAACAACCCAAAATATTAAACAGCACGGAGGTCCCTAGTACTATTGGTTCGGGGTCATGGTCGAATTCCGAATTTTCTGTGCTTACTAAAATTCCTTGCAACTCATCGCTGACAAGTGAAGCATACCGATTAAAACCTACGTTACAAATAGTTCACGAAAATAGTTTTTCTGGTTATCATGGTCAAGCAGATCAATCAAGCTACTCCTTTTTCTATAAAGGTAAGCGATTCCTTATTGACCCAGGATACTATCGCTCTGGATGGAGCGACGGAAGAACATATTGCCGATCTCCTTATGCACACAATATGCTATTAGTAAACCCATCTTCTACAGTTTTATCCAATCTTGTAAACAATTTGAATGGTGTCTATCGCCCAATCAGTGCTTTTAACTACTATCAGAGTGAAACTGTTACTGAAGAACAAATGATAGAAGACCCTTGTAATAGAGATTACTTTCAGAAAAGTCCAGACCTAGATTTTCTGAAGTTGAGGCTTGGATACCGTAATGCGGATGATTACAGCCAACCCCTCGCTCAGCAAAATGTGATTGCTCGCTTATCAAGATCATTTATTCGGGATGATGATTTGTTTGTTGTATATGATGATGTAGAATCAATTGACGATGAGAACTTGTACGATTATTGGAATCTATTGCACTTTGGAGTAAGTTATAGTTCAGTTACAGATGTTGTTTTGACTGGCAATGTTTTTTCAGTAAAGCAAGGTTATGGATCTGATTGTGAATATATTGACATTGCTTGCGGATCATTTTCTCCGAACTATTCATTAAACCTTGATGCCTCTCTTAGTCTTCCCAATGACGGGAACCTTGGATATTCAAATCATATTCAGGGGAAGCAAGTAGCTGTTGGAGTTCAAAATCCAGGATTTCTAACAATAATATCTCCCAGATATGATTCAGCATCTAGGGTGATACTAACACAAACCGAGGAAGAGGCAAGTTTTTGCACAGTAATATCGGGCATCTCAAGAACCGACCCAACAATCAATACAGTTACGTACATTGGCTCTACTAATGGAGAAGATCAAGAGATCGATTTATCGGATGCGACCATTGAAACAAACGGAAGATTGTTTGTTACAACCAAGTATGTAACAGCAAATCCAATTGCGCTGGATCGTTCAATGGTCTTGTTAGATGGTGATTATCTACGAGCTAATGACACAGCGCTGTTTGAGATGTTTAATGGTGAAGTACAAGGGGTTACTTCGACATATAAGGGAGATGAGCTTGCAGTCGTTTTCCATGGAGCTGCAATTTCGTTTCCAAGATTTAAGATATATAGGTCAGGTGCTGATCCAAGTCAGTTCTCTTAGATAATGCGCACACAGCTTGAACCCCAGATACCCGAGCCTATACCTTATCCCGACGATCCTGATTATCGGTATTTCTCAACAAACATTGTTCAATCATTAGCCTACGATGACCAGTATTTCTACGTAAACTATAGCTGGAACGATTTGACATCTGCCGGACTGATCAGCGATGATCTGGTCTTTGTTAAGGGTGAAATCCCGGGTATAAATTTAAACACAGATTTAAACATTCAGGGTACCGTTTTATTAACCGGATCGATCACCATTAACAACGGTGCCAGTATGGATGTCTACCCCAATAGCTCATTGCTTATCTCGGAGGGAGTTGGAATCTCAAATCATGGCATTTTGAATATCAGCGGTGGCGCTTCCCGCACTGCCAGCATCGGATCAGCATCACAACAATGGTCTGGCATCACCACTTACCGTGATGGTAGTTTGATTTGCGATGGAACAGTAGTCACTGGTGCAACTACGGGGATACAAATCAGGGGTAGCTCAACAATTACCAATAGTGAAATAAGTGATTGCCACCAGGGAATATCCATAGAAACGGGAACTCCTTTCTCAATTGATGGGTCTCTGATCCAAAATAACACATACGGGATTGTGATATCAAACAATTATACCACCAGTGACGTAGGACACATTCAAAACAACGAGATAACTCAAAACGGCATTGGAATGTTACTCTACAACAGTAATACAAAGATTGCGATAAATGACATACACAACAACACAAGAGCGGGCTTGTACTTAGTCCGGGGTTCAGAGCCAATCGTCAAGGGATGCAATATCTCATTCACTGAACAGAATGGTCTATCCAGACCGGAAATCAGACTCGAAAGCGACTCATACCCTATCATAGACGATGCCCGCAATGACATCAATGCTGATGGGTTAGGGTATTCGCTGTTCTATGATTCTACTGGCAGGATCAAGCAACTGATGGCTAGAAACAACTATTGGGGCAGCACCAACCTTTTTGGAATTAAGCAAATGTTTTATCCCCATGATTGGGATGTTGTGTTTTATCCATATAGCATTGAGCCAAACACGTTCTTCCCTCATGTCTATTATAATCTATTTAAACAAGCGTTAGCCGCTGAGGAAAGTGGTGATACGGCCTTAGCTAAACAGCTTTATTCAACAATTGTAGCAACAGAGCCAGACAGCCTGTATGCTCTTCAAAGTTTGGGACGTTTGAATTCCATATACTCTGGCTCCCCAAGTCTGCTAAGCGAGTTAAGGACTCTCTATGATACCTATTTTGTTGCCTGTGAAGACAGTATCTTGGTTAAAAATGCCCAAATCAAGAGTATCATGATTGACAGATTTGATGGTCTGTTTCTTCAAGCGTTACAGGAGTATGATCTTCAATTGCAGTTATCCACTACAGAATTGGATTCGCTGTTGTGTCTTCTCGATATCGCCTATACTCTTGAAGACATGTATTATGACGATCTGGGAAAAGGGGCTCCTACCGGCATGACCTATCACGCTAATGGCCTGAGCATCACTTCATTAAAGGACGCAAAGCATACGGTTGAACAATTATGGGGTGAAATACTGGCAAAGTCAGACAATTCTACAGCAGATAACGTACCTGTCCCCACAAAATTGGCGATAGCCAACTACCCCAATCCTTTCAATCCATCCACCACTATTGCTTTTACTCTCCCGGATGAAGGGATAGTGCGTTTATCGGTGTATAACATCCGTGGGCAGCGGGTACGAGACCTCTTAAGCGGCAGTTTGCCAAGAGGGTTTCATAAAGTCGTTTGGGACGGAAAGGATAACGGAAACCGTAGTGTTAGCTCTGGTTTGTATTTTGTCAGAATTGAAACAGGCAGGACATCAACAGTTAGGAAAGTAATGATGCTGAAATAGTATCAAATGAAGTCAATAATGCCCGGGGCAACCCGGGCTTTTCTATTGGATAACACTTCCTATGATTTGATCTATTTGAGCCTGAATGTCGATTGATAGTGCTAAAGCCGTAACCATCCGGCAATAATGGATGGGGTTGGCAAGGCTCTTGCCCTTACGGTCTTTGAGGTATGTATGCAAAACCTGATATCCACCAATGTGATAACTCCATAGATCAGGTGTGATACCCTCAAAGTGCTTATCCGGGTTGATCTGCACGGTACAAGCATCCTCATCACATTTGATGAATTCTACCGTATCGTTAGAACCACTACCCTGATACAGTGCTAAGGGAGGGCTTAACCGCGGACTCTTGAGCAGATGGATCCCGGCAAGCTCTTTGCCATATCCGGCGAGTTTGCCAAACAGCGCATAATCCTCCGTAAAGGGTATGCGGGGGAAATCCATGCGCAGATATTGGGCAAACCGCAAACGGTAGCCATTGCTGTGCAGGATCGCATAGACGTAATAGAAAAGCTGCTCCGGCTGGAACTCCGGCCACTGCTTGCTGAAACTGTCCAGGAGCGCTGGAGCGATATTGAATCTCCGCTCATCGCTGGCGAAGATGTCGTCTTTGTGTTCGAGGGGATATATGTAGAGAGGGAATAAATAGCCAATTCCTTTGTTGCTTAGTGTTACTCTACTTTCTATTATTGAATCAGTAACAAATGCGTGGTTGAAAACACTTTCTGCAGTGAATAGATCCAGTGACCATGAGATAAGATGGGTAACGATTGAAGGTATCAGTGATATATACTTTGCAGGAGGATTTCATACTGATAAATGTTCTGATTTGAGTCTGTCAAATTTGAAGATATCAAATGTGAACTCGCCCCGAAGCGCAACCGGCGTGGTGT